>NZ_JAUPWM010000031.1:0-78803 GCF_032436795.1 Streptomyces sp. P9(2023) | reverse complement strand
CATGCACCCGCCGGGACCGAGAGGTCACAACCCTACTCGTGAGGGCTGCAGAAGGGATGGTCCTCTAATGAGCGGCGTCGGGTCGTAGCCCTTGCCCGTACGGCAGGATGGCCGCATGAGCATCGTGAAGATCAACGTACTGACCGTCCCGGCCGAGCAGCGCGAGGTTCTGGAGGAGCGGTTCGCCGCGCGTGCGGGGGCCGTGGAGGGCTCCGACGGGTTCGAGTGGTTCGAGCTGCTGCGGCCCCTGGAAGGCACCGACCAGTACCTCGTGTACACCCGGTGGCGCAGCGAGGATGACTTCCAGAACTGGATGAGCGGCTCCATGAAGGCCGCGCACGGGGGCGGCGGGAGCGGTGAGGGGGCCGGTGGGGAGCGGCCCAAGCCGGCGGCCACCGGGTCGACGCTGTGGTCGTTCGAAGTGGTCCAGCAGGCGTCTCCGAAGTGACCGGCTGGTCCTTCGTACCCGAGGACGTCCACACCCCCGACGCGACCGCGCTGCGCCGTGACTACTACCACGACGTGGCGAGCCGCTACTGGCAGCGGCCCGCCACCGAGGCCGAGATCGACGACGGCCTCGCGGGCGACGGGGTGGAGTTGTTGGTACCGCCGACCGGGCAGTTCCTGGTGGGACGGTACGACGGCGCGCCCGCCGCCTGCGGTGGCGTGCTGCTGCTCGACGCCGAACGCGCCGAGCTGACCCGGGTGTTCCTGCGCCACGCCTTCCGGGGCAAGGGCGGCGCCGGGGCGCTGATGGGCCTGCTCGACGACGCCGCCCGGGAGTTGGGCGCGCGGCGGATGGTCCTCAACACGCGGCTCGACCTGGTCGAGGCCCGCGCCCTGTACACCCGCCACGGGTACGCCGAGATCCCGGCGTACTGCGAGGGCCCGTACATGGACGTCTGGTACGGCAAGGATCTCTGAGCCGCACGCGCTCTACGCGTGGTGGTCGCGGGGCGGTTCCGGTGCGTGCGGCCGCTCCGCGTCCGAGCCGCTCAGCTCGGCCGTCAGCTCCTCCACCAGCTGCACGAGGTCCGTCGGCCGGTCCGGTCCCCACCAGTCGCCGAGCAGTTCGGCGAGCGACTCCTCGCGCGCCTTCGCCAGCCGGACCGCGGTCTCGAGACCCGCGTCCGTGAGGATCAGCTGCAGCCCCTCCCGGCGCGCGAGCCGCCGCTCCTCGACCTGGCGGGACGCCTCGGTGATGGCCCGCAGCGGTACGGGGGTGGTCTCGGCGAGCCGGGCCGGTTCCACGGTCCCGTGGCGGCGGATCCGCAGCAGCAGCCAGCTCGCGGCGGGCAGCAGATCGAGCCCCGCCTTCGCGGTGATCTTCTCGTAGATCGCCTTGCGGCCCTCGCGCGAGCCGAGCACGGACAGGGCGCGGGCGCACTCGTCGTACGAGGAGCGCTCGACGGGGTTGGAGGCCAGGGTCTGGCTGGTGTCGGGGGCGGTGACGGAGCCGCGCAGCTTGTCCTCCTTGAGGAACCAGGCGACGACGAAGGCGACGAGGACGACCGGCGCCGCGTAGAGGAAGACGTCGGTGATCGAGGTCGCGTAGGCGTGCAGGACGGGCTGCTGGAGGTCGGGCGGGAGTTCGGCGATGGCACGCGGGTCGGCGGCGATCTGGTCGGGTCCGGTGCCCGGTGGCAGCGCCTGCCCGGCGAGGGCGTCGTCCAGTTTGGTACGGAGCCGGTTGGTGAAGATCGTGCCGAAGACGGCGACGCCGAAGGAGGCGCCGATGGACCGGAAGAAGGTCGCGCCCGAGGTGGCGACGCCGAGGTCCTGGTACGAGACGGCGTTCTGCACGACGAGGACGAGGACCTGCATGACGAGGCCGAGGCCGGCGCCGAAGACGAAGAAGTAGGCGCTCATCTCCCAGGTGGAGCTGGTCTCCGTCAGCTCGTTGAGGAGCAGCAGGCCGAGGGCCGTGAGGCCGGTGCCGGCGATCGGGAAGACCTTCCAGCGGCCGGTGCGCGAGACGATCTGGCCGGAGGCGGTGGAGGTGATGAGCAGGCCGAGGACCATGGGCAGCATGTGCACGCCGGACATGGTCGGGCTGACGCCCTGGACGACCTGGAGGAAGGTCGGCAGATAGGTCATCGCGCCGAACATCGCGAAGCCGACGACGAAGCTGATGACCGAGACGAGGGTGAAGGTCCGGATCCGGAAGAGCTTCAGCGGCAGCACGGGTTCGGCCGCGCGCCCCTCGACGTACACGAACCACACCAGGAGTACGGCTCCGAGTACCGCCAGCCCGATGATCTGCGGGGAGCCCCAGGCCCAGGTGGTGCCGCCGAGGGAGGCCACGAGGACCAGACAGGTGGCGACCGAGGCGATGAGGAACGTGCCGAGGTAGTCGATCGTGTGCTTGGTGCGGCTCACGGGGATGTGCAGGACGGCGGCGATCACGAAGAGGGCGACGACGCCGATGGGCAGGTTGATGTAGAAGACCCAGCGCCAGGAGAGGTGCTCGGTGAACAGCCCGCCGAGCAGTGGGCCGAGGACGCTGGTGGCTCCGAAGACGGCGCCGAACAGCCCCTGGTACTTGCCGCGTTCGCGGGGCGACACGAGGTCGCCGACGATCGCCATCGACAGCACCATGAGCCCGCCGCCGCCCAGGCCCTGGAGGGCGCGGAAGCCGATGAGCTGCGGCATGTTCTGCGCGATGCCGCAGAGTGCGGAGCCGACGAGGAAGATGACGATGGCGGCCTGGAAGAGCTTTTTACGGCCGTACTGGTCGCCGAGCTTGCCCCACAGCGGGGTCGCGGCGGTCGACGCGAGCATGTAGGCCGTGACGACCCAGGAGAGGTGCTCCATGCCGCCGAGTTCACTGACGATCGTCGGCAGGGCCGTGGAGACGATGGTCTGGTCGAGCGCGGCGAGCAGCATGCCGAGCAGCAGCGCACCGATCGCGACCATCACCGAGCCGTGGGCCCCGCGGCCCCCGGTCGGTGCGTCACCGCCGAGGGCCGGCGTGCGTTCGTCCTGGGCCATGGGCACCTCCTCGCCTCCTGGCGTACGTTCCCTCCATCCTGAGCGGAATGTCTGGTTACGGCCTGCGGAAGGGCACGCCTGTTCCCCTCGCCGCCTTGGGCGGCCTGCATAATCGCTGCCAGTTGAACTGGGGAGGGGAACCCACCATGACCGGACACCCATGTCCTGAATGCGGTGGACACAGACCGGGCTGCGCCTGCTACCAGGCGGAGGTCGCGGCGGCGGAGGACTTCGATCCGCTACGGATCCGTCCGTACGTGACGCTGGACGCGGCGGAGGCTTCGGCGGGACCGGGGGAACCGCCTGCGCCTGCGGCCGTACCTGCGCCGATGCCTGCGCCGATGCCTGCGCCGATGCCTGTGCCGATGTCTGCGCCCGTAGCGCCTCCGCTGCCGAGTGAGAACGCCGGTGGCGAGGGCCCCTACGGGGATGGCCCGTACGAGGACGAGACGTACGCCGACGAGACGTACGCCGACGAGTCGTACCGTGACGAGTCCTACGAGCCCGAGCGCCCCGTCACGCGCCGGCGCGGCGGCCTCGTGGCCCTGGCGGCGGCGGTCGCCGTCGCCGTGGTCGCCACGGCGGCGATCTCGGCGGGGCTGCTCGACAACGGGGGCGGTACGGACGACCGGGCGGCCGTACCCACGCCCACGGTGAGCGCCTCGGAGAACGTCGCGGTCTCGGAGGCCCCGTCCTCCCCCTCCTCGTCACCCCCGCCCTCCGCCACGCCGTCCGCCTCGCGCTCCGCGTCGCCGTCCGCCTCACCGTCCCCCTCCCCCCGCTCGGCGGAGGCGACCGCGACGAGCACCGCCACCACGCCGGCAGCACCGCCCCCGCCCTCGGCCACCCGGACGACCGCCGCGCCCACGCCCACCGAGGACGCGACGGGCCCGACCCTGCGCCACGGGGACTCCGGACCGGAGGTCGAGGAGCTGCAGCGCCGGCTGACGGAGGTGTACGCCTACGACGGCGAGATCGACGGCAGGTACTCCAAGCAGGTGCGGCGCGCGGTCGAGCGGTACCAGGACTGGCTGTACATCCAGGAGGACGAGGAGGGCGTGTACGGCCCCGAGACGCGCCGGGCGCTGGAGGCGCAGACGTCGGGCTGACGGCTGACACCCGGGGGCGGGTCCGCGATGCGGGACGGACTGGCGGAACTGCCACCTCGTTTTGTATCGTGGAGAAACAAAGTGGTCCCGCCCGCACCCCCTGACCGGCGGGCGGGACCGCTCTGCTCTCCCCCCACCCCTTGGAGACACTTCATGCCCGTGCTCACGACGCAAGCCCTTCTGCTCGACATGGACGGCACCCTCGTCAACTCGGACGCCGTCGTCGAGCGCTGCTGGCGCCGCTGGGCGGAACGCAACGGGCTGGACCCGGAAGAGGCCCTGAAGGTCGTCCACGGGCGCCAGGGGTACGCGACGATGGCAGTCCTCCTGCCGGACCGGCCCATGGAGCTGAACCACGCGGACAACCGGGTGATGCTCGCGGAGGAGACCGCGGACCTCGACGGCGTCGTGCCGGTGCCCGGCGCGCCGGCCTTCATGGCCGCGACCGCCGCCCTCCCGCACGCCCTCGTCACCTCGGCGGACGAGGCCCTCGCGCAGGCCCGGATGGGCGCGGCGGGGCTGCGGATGCCGGTGACCCGGGTGACGGCGGAGCGCGTCGGCGCGAGCAAGCCGGACCCGGAGGGCTTCCTCAAGGGCGCGGCGGAACTGGGTTTCGACCCGGCCGGCTGCGTGGTCTTCGAGGACTCCGAGGCCGGCATCCAGGCGGGCCGCGCGGCGGGCATGCGGGTGGTGGGCGTGGGCCCGCGGGCGGCGGCCTTCGCCCCGGACGTCCACGTCATGGACCTCACGGAGATCACCGTGGAGCCCACGACGGACGGCATCCGCCTGACGTTCGCGGAGTGAGCGGAGGGCGCACTCGGAGACCAGGACCCCGAGGCGTCGGTCAGCGGCGCGCCTGAGCGCCCCGCACCCCCTCCCGTACGAACGCCCCCCGCGCCACCAGCTCCAGCACCGCAGCCACCGCCACCGCCTGCACCACCATCAGCGCCACCAGCACGAACAGCTGGACCGCGCCCGCCTCCCACGGTGACGCGCCGCCCAGCAGCATCCCCACGAACGCGCCCGGCAGCGTCACGAGCCCCACCGTCCGCGTCTGGTCCAGCCCCGGCAGCAGCGCGTCCGACGCGGCCCGGCGCGCCACCTCCAACCGCGCCTCCCGCTCCGGCAGCCCGATCGCGAGCCCCGCCTCCACCTCGCCGCGCCGGGTCTCCAGCTCGTCGAGGGCCCGCCGCCCGCCCAGGACCGTCGCGGTCAGCGCACCGCCGATGAGGATGCCGGTGACCGGGATGAGCGCCACGCCCCGCAGCGGTACGAGCCCGGTGAGCAGCAGCACCGCGACGACCGGCCCGACGCCCGCCGCGATCGGCACCGAGGCCCACCACCAGCCGCGCCCCGCGCCGGGGACGACGCGCCGTCCTGCGGTCCACACGGCCACGCCGTACATCACCACCAGGAACCCCAGCAGCAGCGGCAGGTACCGCATCACCCAGCCGATCACCAGCGACACCGCGATCAGCTGGACCGCCGCGCGCCCGCCCGCGACCAGCGAGTCGCGGGCGCGCCCGAGGTGGGCGAGCGCGACGACGCCCGCGGCCACGAGCAGCAGAACGGCGAGAACCACCCCAAAGGTGACGTTCACTTCCAGAAGCACACACCAACCCTAGGGCCGGGAAACGGAATTGTCGTTCCGTCACACCCCTTGATGTGACGTGCCCATGTCGCCACCCTGTTACCTGGCGCACCCCCCACCGAAACCTGGCGCCGCCACGATGACCGGGCCCCGGGCACCCACCGGCGCCCGCACACCGTCCCCCCACCTCAAGGGAGATCGCATGCTCGCCGCCAAGGTCTACGCGCGTCGCACCGCCCGTCGCGCGACCGTTCTCGCCGCCACCGCCACCCTCTCCTTCACCGGCCTCCTGGCCACCGCGCCGACCGCCCAGGCGGCCATGCCCACGCCGGTCAGCGCGGCCACGGCCCGTACGTACCTCGCCTCCCTCACGGTCAAGGCGGAAGGTTCCTCCTCGGGCTACAGCCGGGATCTCTTCCCGCACTGGATCACCCAGTCCGGCGCCTGCAACACCCGCGAGGTCGTCCTCAAGCGCGACGGCACGGGCGTCGTCCAGGACTCCAGCTGCGCCGCCGTCAGCGGCAGTTGGTTCTCCGAGTACGACGGCGCGACCTGGACCGCCGCCTCCGACCTCGACATCGACCACGTCGTGGCGCTCTCCGAGGCGTGGAAGTCCGGCGCGAACTCCTGGACCACCGCCAAGCGCCAGCAGTTCGCGAACGACCTGACCCGTCCGCAGCTCATAGCGGTCACGGACAACGTCAACCAGGCCAAGGGCGACCTCGACCCGGCCGAGTGGCTGCCGTCGCGCACCTCGTACCGCTGCACGTACGCCCGCGCGTGGGTGCACGTGAAGTACTACTGGGGCCTGAGCGTCGACTCCGCCGAGAAGAGCGCGCTGCAGTCCATCCTCAACGGCTGCTGAGACAGCGACGGAGATCACTTCCGCGACCCCGCTGTCGTTCCGTACCGTACGGGCGGGAAGACAGCGGGGACGGGGAGAAAAATGGCGGCCGGACTGAGGCTCGGACCGATACTTCGGTACGTCGACGGGGTGACGGGCGACTCGGCGACGATCTGGGTCGAGACCGACCGCCCCTGCACGGCGGAGGTCCGCGGCACCTCTGACGCCGGCGGGGGCAGCACCCGCACGTTCCAGATCGCGGGCCACCACTACGCCCTGATACCGGTGACCGGCCTGACCCCCGGCACGACCACGGAGTACGAGGTACGGCTCGACGGCCGCACGGTCTGGCCGCCGGCCGACTCCCGCTTCCCCCCGAGCACCATCCGCACCCCCGCCCCCGATGACGGCGTCAAGGTGGCGTTCGGCTCGTGCCGCTGGGCGGCGAAGCCGGCCGAGGGCCGGGACCCGGTCGGCCCGGACGCCCTCGACACCCTCGCGACCCACCTCGCCCGCCACCCGGACGCGGCCGAACGCCCGGACGTCCTCGTCCTGTTGGGCGACCAGGTGTACGCGGACGAGACCTCGGCCGCCACCCGCCGCTGGCTCGCCGCCCGCCGGGACCCACGCGACCCGCCGGGCTCGGAGGTCGGGGAGTACGAGGAGTACACCCGGCTCTACGACGAGTCCTGGGGCGACCCCGAGGTCCGCTGGCTGCTCTCCACCGTCCCCAGCTGCATGATCTTCGACGATCACGACGTCATCGACGACTGGAACACCAGCGCGGCCTGGCTGGCGCGGATGCGGGCCACGCACTGGTGGAGCGAGCGGGTGCTGAGCGGGCTGATGTCGTACTGGGTGTACCAGCACCTGGGCAACCTCTCCCCCGCCGAGCTGGCCACCGACCCGCTGTACGCGGAGATCCGCTCCGCACCCGACGGCACGGACCCGCTGCGGCGGTTCGCGGCGGAGGCGGACGCCGATCCGGCCTGCGTGCGCTGGAGTTACCGCCGGGACCTCGGCCGCACCCGGCTGCTGATGATCGACACCCGGGCGGCCCGCCTCCTGACGGAGGACGCGCGGGCGATGCTGGACCCGGCCGAGGCGGCCTGGGTGCGCGAGCAGGCGCTGGCCGACCGGGGCGCGTACGACCATCTCCTGGTCGGCACCTCGCTGCCCTGGCTGATGCCGCCGCTCATCCATGACGCGGAGGCCTGGAACGCGGCGCTGTGCCGGGGCGAGCGCGGCGGGCCCGGGGGCCGGTGGGCGCGGTTCGCGGAGGATCTGCGGCAGCGGGCGGACCTGGAGCACTGGGCGGCGTTCCCGTCGTCGTTCGACGCCCTGACCCGGCTGCTCGCGGAGGCGGGCAGCGGCCCGGAGGCGCCGGCGACGGTCTGCGTACTGTCCGGGGACGTCCATCACGCGTACGTGGCGGAGCCGGAGTGGCCGCGGCGTTCAGACGGCCCCGACGGGTCGGGCGGGTCCGACCGGTCGGGCGGGTCGGGCGGGTCCGACGGGCCTGGCGGGGCGGGCGGGTCCGACGGGCCTGGCGGGGCGCCCGCGACTCCAGAGGCGCGGGTGGTGCAGCTGACCTGCTCGCCGCTGCACAACGCGATCCCACTCTCGGTACGGCTGGGCTTCCGCTTCGGGTGGAGCCGCGCGGGCCGCGCGCTGGGCCGCGCGCTGGCCCGCCACGGCCGGGCGGGCCGCCCGCTGATCAGCTGGCGCCGGACGGGCGGCCCCTGGTTCGGCAACCAGCTGATGACCCTGACCCTGCGCGCCCGCTCGGCCCGCCTGACCCTCACTCAGGCCCGCCCGAACGGACGCCTGGTGACGGTCGACGAGCGGAGTCTCAGCGGGAGCCCCGGCGGGAGCCCCAGCGGGAGTTGAGCGCGCGGGCGTGAGCCTCGCCACAGATCGCCGTAAGCTCGAATGTTGAAGTTGCAAGTACAAGTGAGGGATGCCTAACCTGTCGACCTCATCGGTTCCGTCCCCCCGCGTCCCGGCTCCCCGGGACCGACTCGACCGAAGGAGTCCGCCCCCCATGAATCCCCTCACCAACCGACTGCAGCAGGCCCAGCCGTACGCGCTCGGCCTGTTCCGGATCGTCATAGGTCTGCTCTTCGCCTGCCACGGCGCCGCCTCGCTCTTCGGCGTGCTCGGTGGCGCGGCGGGCGGCGCCACCGTCCCGGCAGGCACCTGGCCGGGCTGGTACGCGGCGGTGATCCAGCTGGCCGCGGGCGCGCTCGTGCTCGTCGGCCTCGGCACCCGTACCGCCGCCTTCCTCGCCTCCGGCTCGATGGCGTACGCGTACTTCTCGGTCCACCAGCCCGAGGGCCTCTTCCCGCTCCAGAACAGCGGCGAGAGCTCGGCGCTCTTCTGCTGGGCGTTCCTGCTGCTCGTCTTCACCGGCCCCGGCGCACTCGCCCTGGAGCAGGTCTTCGGCGGCGCCCGCGAGGAGCGCCGCGAGCCGGTGGCGGCGTAGTCGGGGCGCGGAGGCGGGTACGGAGGGCGGGTACGCAGCCGGTAGCGGTGTGGGTACCGGCGCGGGTACCCGCGCGCGGCGGGTACGCGGCCGCCGACACCGGCGCGGGTACCCGCGCGCGGCGGGTACGCGGCCGCCGACACCGGCGCGATCCGTATACGGGCGGAATTCCGGCCCCTGCCGGTTTCCGCCCCCCGCCTCCGCGTACGCTCTAGCGCTGTGAACGTGCTCGACAGCATCGGGTCACTGCGGTCGCTGACCGCGGGCCCGTGGATCTACGCGGTGGTGGCCACCTCGGTGCTGCTCGACGTCTTCCTGCCGGTGCTGCCGAGCGGGGTCCTGGTGATCACGGCCGCGACGGCGGCGGCGACCGCCACCGCGGCCTCCCCGGACGTGCCCTCCGTCCTCCCGCTCCTGCTCTGCGCGGCCTCGGCCTCGGTGCTCGGCGACTTCGTCGCGTACCGGCTGGCCTGGAGCGGCGGAGCCCGGATCGACCGGGCGATCGCCCGCTCGCGCAGGCTGACGCGGGCGCAGGAACGTCTCGGCACGGCGCTCGCGCGCGGCGGCGGCGCGCTGGTGGTGATCGCCCGCTTCGCCCCGGCCGGCCGCTCGGTGGTCTCCCTGGGCGCGGGGGCGGCGAGGCGCCGGATCGTGGAGTTCCTGCCGTGGTCGGCCCTCGCGGGGGTGGCCTGGGCGAGCTACAGCGTGGCGCTTGGCTGGTTCGGCGGGCTGTGGCTCGGCGCGACCTGGGTGAGCGCGGGCGTGTCGGTCCTCGCCCTGTTCCTGGCGGGGGCGCTGGCCGCCTACGTCATACGGCGTCCGGCTGCGGCTCCCGCGCCGGCTTCTTGAGCCCGCGTACCTCCAGTCCGTCGAGGAGCCGGGCGGTGGCCGCGGCGATCTCGTCGACGGCCTGGTCGAACACCTCAAGGTTGTGCGCGGCGGGTCTGTGGAAGCCGGACACCTTGCGGACGTACTGGAGGGCGGCGGCGTGGATGTCGTCCTCGGTCGCCTCTTCGGGGAGGGCCGGAGGTCGGAGAGTCTTGATGCTTCGGCACATGACTCCAGTGTCGCGCGCACCACTGACAACGAGCACGGCCGACGGCCGACGGGCAGATGAGGAGAGGTGCCCGCCGGAGCCGGCCGGCACTCTCAGCCCCCGAAGTCCCTTCGGCTCCGCGCGTTGATCTCGGCGGCGCGGGCCCGCAGCTCGCGTATGGGCGTGGCGAGCTGGACGTCGCCGGGGTCGGCCTCCCACTCGCGCCCGCCGTTGACGGGCCGGATCAGACAGCGGCCGCCGACGCTGTCGACGTAGAAGCCGACAAGCCCGGTGGCCGTGTCGCGTACGAGGTCACCGACCTCGGGCAGTGGCTGCACGAATGCCCTCCGTCCCGGAAGTCCAGTTCTCTGGAGATACACCCAGAGAAGCCCTGCGACCCCTCCCTGTCAACGTATCTCTAGAGATGTCCCCCGATGGATGGATCACTCGCACAGGTCGGCGCACATGCGTGCACCACCCCGTCCGGGGGCGCCGTAGGGTGTCCGGCAGACGAAGGGAGTGGTCCACCCATGACTGACCAGGACAGCGGTCGTCGGCCCAAGTACCAGCGCATCGCCGACGAGTTGAGAACCGCGATCCAGTCAGGCGCCTTCGCCCCCGGCGACCGGCTCCCCGGCGAGAACGATCTGATGACCACCTACGACGTGGCGCGGATGACGGCCCGCCAGGCGCTGAGCGTCCTGCGCAACGAGGGCCTGGCGGAGGCCCGCAAGGGTGCCGGCGTCTTCGTCCGTACGTTCCGCCCGCTGCGCCGCCGCGGCATCCCCCGGCTCGCGCAGGACCACTGGGGCAACGGCCGCTCGGTGTGGTCGGCGGACGTCGAGGACCGCGCCCTGGTGGTGGACCAGCTGGAGGTCGGCCGGGCGACGGCGGACTCCCGTGTCGCCGGGGCGCTCGGCCTGCCGCTGGACGCCCCGGTCTGCGTCCGCAGCCGCCGCTTCGTCCTGGACGACAAGCCGGTCCTGCTCTCGGTCTCGTACCTCCCGGCCGCCCTCGCCCAGGACACCCCCATCGCGACCCCGGACACCGGCCCGGGCGGCACGTACGCCCGGCTGGCCGAACTCGGCCACCAGCCGGTCCACTTCCGCGAGGAGATCCGCTGCCGGATGCCGACGGCGGACGAATCGGAGCGGCTGGCTCTGGAGTTCGGGACGCCGGTGATCATGATCGGCCGTACGGCCTTCACGGACAAGGGAGTCGCGGTCGAGCTCAACGAGATGACGCTGGACTCGGCGTCGTACGTCCTGGAGTACGACTTCGACGCGTGACGTCAGCTCGCCTGCCGGGGCGCGGGAACCCCGCCCTGCTGGACATCGGCATTGACCTGCCCACCGAGGGTCATGACGTTGAGGGTGGCCGAGTTCTCGCTGGCGATGGCCTTCTCGACGCGGGCGACCAGGGTCGTGAAGCAGTCCCGGTCGGAGAGGTTGTGGTACGGCCCCACCCGAGCGGCGAAGTAGACCCGCTCGTGCCCGAGGAGCTGCTCGGTGGAGCGGTAGTTCTTCCACTGCTCCCGGTACCGATAGACGCTCTCGAGCGAGACGGAAGCGACGACGACGAGACTCAGCACGGTGGCGGTGATCTTCGCGAACCCGAGATCGAGATTGACGAGTACGGGCACGAGCGCACCGCCGACGACGGAGACCGTACGCATGCGCAGGTGCATGGCCTTCATCTTGGTGGCCTTGCGGTCGTACCACTCCTGATACTGCGTCAACCGGCTCTCGACATACCGCTCAGGCGTCATCACGCCGCCCTCGACCTCGGCCTCGGGCGCGTCCCCCACGTCAACCATGCCCGGAGTACACCCCCGGCTCCCCCACCCAGTCAACCCGGCTGGGGAAGACGCGGGCTCAGGGCACGAGGTAGGGCGCTCCGACGATCCAGCCACCGCGGACCGGCTGGGGCCACTGCTCGTCGGTCAGCAGGACCTCGTCCCCCTCGGCGACGGTGCCGGGCGAGGCCACCCAGCAGTCGAGCGCGAAGGTGCCGTCGTAGAGGCGGTGGATGTCACGCAGTACCTCGTGGTCCCGCTCGCCCGTGTCCGGGTCGACGGTCGTCATGACACAGCGGGACCGCAGCTTGAGGACGCCGATGACGGCGCCGCCGATCCGCAGGGTGCGGCCGGGCCAGTCCCGTTCGGCGAGGCCGGGGACGCCGCCGATCACCAGGTTGGACCGGAGCCGGCGCGGGTCGTGGCCGAGGGCCTGGGCGGCGCCGTCGGTGATGACGGTCAGGTTCAGCACGTCGAACCTCTCCCGGCCGGCGTAGTGCACGGCCTCCGCGGTGGGCCCCGCGGCGCCGCGGATCAAAGCCGCCGCCTCCGGGCTGTCCCACGGGTACCCGTCGACGAGGACGCCGCCGTCCTCCCCCGTGGTCGCCGAAAGCCCGAGCAGCCGGGAGCGCACCCGGGCCGTCAGCAGCCCGCGCGCGTCCCGCACGTGAACGTGCCGATCACCGGTCAGCCCGTTGTCGGTGAGCTCGACGCTCTTCAACTGCTCCCCGCGCATGGACTTGACGGGGAATCGCCAGATTTCTCGAAGATGCACGTGAATCTCTCTCAGCTCGCCCAGCCCCACGCACGCCTACCCACTCGCGGACGGTCGCAGTCACCCTCGGGCTACCGGCCCAGCGCGGTCCGGAGCGTCACGCCGTACCGGACGCGCAGCCGCCGCACCTCCCAGACGGACAGCAGGGTCACCGACAGCGGGCCGCCGATGGAGAAGACGTAGAGCACGAAGGGCGGAGCGGCCACGTCGGCGTCGTCGAAGAGCTGAAGGACGAAGAGCGCCCAGACCAGCAGTGGTGAGAGCAGGGGCGGCAGCAGCTCATGGACGTCCCCCGTGCGGAAACAGGAGTTCATGCCTGTGACAACGGCGACGAGGGTGAAGCACAAGGCCGCGAGGAGCCCGACGACGCAGGCGAGCGCGGCCACGATGAAGAGCAGACCGATCACCAATCCGGTGATGATCGTGCCCAAGGTGGTGCCGAACAGCCCGAAGGTGAAGTCGTGCGGGCCGATGTCGTCCCACGAGACGATGTCGCCGCCCAGGGCCAGGACCATCAGCCAGACCAGACCCACCCCGACGGGTATCGCCCCGAGCGCCAACAGCGGACCGAAGACCCGCCCCGCGTACATGCGCCCGAGCGGCGCCCGCGCCAGGACGATGAAGCCACCCACACCGACAACAGCGGCGACCAGCACGATGCCGCAGCCGATCAGCAACTCCTCCAGCTTGCCGAGCACGAAACTCTGCCGGCCCCCACGCAATGGATAGGCGAAAAGCAGCCACAGCGTGGCCACCAGCCCCAGTGCGGTACGAATGCCCTGCATCCGGCCGATGACGGGATCTTCGACCCGCTCCGTCTGTGCGGGGCCGGTGAGCCGGGAGGCCGTACCGACCAGAACACCAACGGGATGACGCACAGCCAACTGACCCCTCCGACAGCCGCTCAAGCACGCGGAGGCCCCACGATCGCCCCCCGACGCAACCACCCTAGCCGATCATGTCCACGCCACCAGCTCCCCCGGGGCAGCACACCGAGACCCCGTCGGCCCGCACGCCGAAGGCCCCTCGCCGTGATCGGCGAGGGGCCTTCGTGTTGGTGGGCGCGGACGGTTTCGAACCGCCGACATCTGGCTCGCCGCAGTGCGGGCCACGTCACCGCCGCTGACCGCTCGATGCCACTGCGGGCCACTGAGGCCGCTGAGGCCGATCAGCGCGCCGTCGCTCAGGCGAGCAGCGCTACTTCAGGGCAGCAAGGCCCTTCTGCAGATCGTCGAGGTTCATGACCGGCTCAAACGTGACCTCCGCGCCCATCTCCTGGAAGAACGGATCCGCGATGGAGGGCAACTGAGAACTGTCCTTCATGTCGAACACGAGGATCATGGAGCGCCCACCTTCAGGGGTGAAGTAGGCGGCCTCCGGCTTCAGCCGCTCGATGGTCGACTTCACCGAGTCGGGCATCGCTCCGCCCTTCGTCACCTTGTTCGACATCTGGGTGTCCATGCGGGCCTTCATCATCATCCGCATCGCACGCTCTCCTCGCGCACCGCGACCTGCGCGGTTCCGTCCGCGCTCACTGGGATCCGGTGCATCCCCCTCAGCCTCCCTTCGCCGATCACAGACTGCAACATCTCTTACGCCCTACGTGACGCCAGGTGAGGGGCTGCAACGCGCAGTCTCCACGGGCCACCGTGGGCGAAGTCGGACCCCTCATCCACGCCATGGATCTGCTTGCCGTCGTGACTGCGAACAGGGGGGCCGTTGCCGGCGAGGGCGTCCCGGAGGCGAATCGCGGAGACCTCGGACATCCGCTCCGCGACCTCTGCCGGCGTGAGCCAGTCGACCGCGGTGGACTCGACAGCCACATGGACCGGCTGCTCAGGAGGCGGCCCCGGTCGTGATCGACCGTCCTCGTTGATGTCAGAGCCACGGCGTCGAGTCTGCCGACGGGCGTTCGCCCCGCTACGCGCTCCGAGTGTCCGTGGTTGACCGCTCGATCTGGCACGGATCTGGCGCGGGAGCGCGCTGAGGCCAGGGGGTCGGTCGTGTCGCGAAGCTGGTACGCGAATGCCGGAATCAAGGTCGGTAGAAGCTGCCAACAACTTGACTGCCGCTTGTAGTTCGCTTTCCCATCCCGGGAGATCGGGCTGCCTGACACAGCGACGTACCCCAAACGCCTGGAATTAGCGCGACAGGCGGAGCTAGCGGCTTAGCGTCAACCCCGGATCGAATCCTCCGGGAGCGCGGCGTGTGAGGCACACAATGTGCCCGCTCGCGAACAACGACAGGAGCATTGGTATGCGTGTCTTCACTGCTGCCGCGAGAGCCGCCCTCGGTGCCACGGCCATGCCGGCCTCGCCGGCGATACCCGCCGGCGCCTCGACCGGAAGCCCCGACGCGCCGGTAGGGGGTGGCACCGGGGACGTCTCCGGGGATGTGCGCCTCGATGGTGGGCAGGAAGTGCCCGGGCCGGGCGACCCGGACGGTAGTGGCCAGTTCCAGTTCAAGGTCGAGGGTCACACACTCTGCTACAAGCTCAGCGTGCGTGACATTCGCCCCCACTTCGGCCCACATCCACATCGCTCCCAAAGGTGAGGCAGGACCCGTCGTCGTCACGCTGAAGACACCGCCCGAGAACGGTTCGGTCAGCGACTGCATCCGGGCCCAGAAGAAGCAGAACCCCGAGAATGCCGCGACAGTGCTGACTTTCTGGGAGCTCAAGGGCATCAAGGAAGACCTTTTCCTCTTCTACACCAACGTCCACAACCAGGAGTTCCCCGCCGGAGACGTCCGCGGGCAGCTCTCATAACCTGACCTCTGGGCGGTTGCGGACCCCGAGGCGGCACGTCGCCAATGCCCACGAAGGGCTGTGGAGTCTCCATGGGGCGGTCAAGCCCCGCGGCTATCTTGAAAACCGTCGCCGCGAGACCGATGGCGCCGTTCAGACGGGCACGCCGTTGCAGGCCGCATGCACTGCTGTCCTACTTGCTTACGGCGCCGATCCCGAGCTACCCGCCAGGGATGACGGCTTGACACGCACCTCGCAGTTCAGGTGAACCACGACCTGGCTGTGAGACTGCTGGGTTGCATCTGGCACGTAACTGGCACGACGCCTCTCCCCCGCCTCCGCGGCCGGGGAACGAACAAGGCCCAGGCTCCCGGTTCAGTACCGGTGACCTGGGCCTTTGTCGTGCTACCTACTGGTGGGCGCGGACGGTTTCGAACCGCCGGCATCTGCTTTGCAAGTTCGCCCGGGCAGGGCCCACCAAGCCCCGGCAGTGGAGCCGACCCACCGCTGCTGACCGCCTGACACCGTCCATGTCCGGCGCCGTTGATGGCACCTATGGATGTCAGGACTCTCCTCGATGGGAGACCTGCTGCCGCACAGCGCGGTCGGCCCAGTGCGCGGGGTGGCCCGAGACTCACCCGTGACCTGCGGAAAGATCCACGACGGGGGTTACTGAGGGTTCCGTCGCCGCGCACACAGGATCGTCACCGAACCGACATACCGAGCGGTCGGAAACCCTCTTACGCAGGAGCCATACCCATGAGTAACGTACGCGGACCACCAGCGCCACCCGCCCGTTCCCCGGGGCGGCAAGGAGCAAGATCGATGTCGTACCACCAGCCTTTCCCCGGCCCCCCGCCCGTACCGCAGCACCGGAATGCCGGGCGGCACCGCCAAGAGGCGGCGTCGCAGTCCTGGGAGGGTGGATCGCCGTCCTGGGACACGGATCCACAGGCAGCCTGGGACTCGTCCCCGCGAGCGTGGGACTCCTCGCCGCAGGGCTGGGACTCCGCGCAGCAGTCCTGGGACGCGTTCCCGCAGCCGCAACCGCCCGCCGCCGCCGATCGTGATGATCTGCACCGGCTCGGATCGGCCTACCGCAGGCTCCGCCGCATCGCCACCTTCACCGCGCTCGGCTACTTCGTCATCTTCCTGCTCCTGTCCGGCTACGCCCCCTCGATGATGACCAGCAACATCACCGGCGGTCTCACCACCGGTCTGGTCCTGGGGCTCCTCCAGCTGCCCGTGGCGCTGGCTGCGATCGCGCTGTACGAGCGGATCGCGCGCAAGCGCGTCGACCCGCTCGCCGCGGCGATCCGCGAACGCGCCGAGCAGGCGGCCGCGTCAGCCGCCCCCCGGCCAGAACGCCAGAGCCGCTCCGGGCGTCCCGTGTGGCAGCAGCCCACCGGAGGTGCGCGCGCATGACCAGCTTCGGCTCCGGGGCCCAGACCATGTCGCTGATGGCGTTCATCGCGGTCATCACTGTCACGCTGCTGCTGTGCGTGATGACCGGCCCCGATCGTGACGACCTGGGCGAGTTCTACACCGGCTACCGCTCGCTCTCCCCCGTGCAGAGCGGCCTCGCGATCGCCGGCGACTACATCTCCGCCGGCACCGTGCTCGGCACCATCGGCATCATCGCGCTCGTCGGCTACGACGGCGTCACGCTCGCCCTGAGCACCGTGCTCTCGCTGGTCCTGATGATGTTCCTGCTCGCCGAACCGCTGCGGAACGCCGGCCGGTTCACGATCGGCGACGTCTTCACCCGGCGTCTCCCCGGCCCCGCCGTGCGGATCGCCACGGCCGCGGTCACCCTGACCGCACTGCTGCCGCTGGTGATCTTCCAGCTCGCGGGCGCCGGCGATCTCCTCTCCGTCGTCCTCGGCTTCGACGCCGACGGCTTCAAGACCGGCGCGATCGTGTTCCTGGGCCTGCTGATGATCGCGTACGCGGCGATCGGCGGCATGAAGGGCACCGCCTTCATCCAGATCGTCAAGACCGTCGTCCTGCTCGGCGCGTCCCTCGCGATCGCCGCGCTCATCCTCAACCGCTTCGACTTCAGCCTGCCCTCCCTGCTGGACGCCGCCAAGCGCGGCAGCGGGGCGGGAGACGCCTATCTCGCCTCCGGTCTGCAGTTCGGCGGCAACGAACTCGACATGATCAGCACTCAGTTGACAGTCGTGCTCGGCGCCGCGGTGCTGCCGCAGATCACCATGCGCATGTTCACCGCGCGCAGCGCGGCCGCCGTGCGGCGCTCGATGTCCTGGGCCGTGTCGACCGTCGTCGTGACCTGTCTGCTGATCGCCGTCATCGGCTTCGGCGCGGCGGCGATCGTCGGCCACCAGGGGATCGTCGCCGGCGACCCGCAGGGCAAGACAGCGTTCCTCATGGTCAGCCAGGCCGTCATGGGCACGGACCAGACGACCGTCGAGACACTGCTGTTCACGGCCGTGGCGACAGCCATCTTCCTCACCCTGCTGGCCTCGGTCGCCGGGATCACCCTCGCCTGCGCCAACACCCTGGCGCACGACCTCATCACGCACGGGCTGCGCCGCAAGGCGCAGCTGAAGGACTCCGCAGAGATGGCCATCGCCCGGACCGCCGCGGCGGGCGTCGGGCTCGTGGCGATCGCGATCGCCGCCGGTGCACGGCATCTGAACCTTCAGGCACTGCTCACCCTGTCGTTCTGCATCGGCGCGTCCGCGGTCGCACCGGCCCTCATCTACAGCCTCTTCTGGCGCCGCTACTCCCGTACGGGACTGCTCTGCACCCTCATCGTGGGCAGCGCCTCCGCGTTCATCCTCATGACCGGCAGCAACCTGGTGTCCGGATCGCCCCAGGCGATCTTCCCGGACCAGGACTTCAACTGGTTCCCGTTCACCACGTCGGGCATCCTCTCGGCCCCACTGGGCTTCCTCGCGGGCTGGCTCGGCACGGTGCTCAACGAACGCGACCCGGCCGACCAGCGCATGCGGTACGAGGCGGTGGAGGAGACGATCCTGGCCGGCACACCCGCGGCGAACAGCGCCTCCGCGTCCTGACGCGCACGCCCCGACGAAAGGGCGCCCGGCCTGATGTTCCAGGCCGGGCGCCCTTTCGGCTGTCCCGAGGCCCCTGCTCGGCGCAGTGCAGGGCGATCAGGTGCGACTCTTCCCCTCAGGACTCGTGCCAGTAGGGGCGGTCATGCGCCTGGCAGAGCACGGCTCCTGACGTGCGGGCCTGCCCCGCTTCAACGGGTGTCAGCCAGTCGACTGCTGACGACTCGCCCGATGTCCGCTCGACACCGCCTGACGGCCGGCATGAAAGACCAGCGCCACGATGCCCCGGGACGTGTGCCTGTAGACCCGGTCAGCCCGTCCACCTCACCACGTGGACCGGCTGCTCAGGAGGCCGCCACCGGGTCATCGATGACCATGGACGTTGATGTCGGAAGTGGATACCGAAGGCCCCCCGCCATGATCGGCGAAGGGCCTTCGTACTGGTGGGCGCGGACGGTTTCGAACCGCCGACATCTGCTTTGTAAGAGCAGCGCTCTACCCCTGAGCTACGCACCCGTGGAGTGAGGCAACAGCGTACATGGCCCATGGGTGGGTCCCGCAAACCCGTTCTTCACGGGGGATAGCCCCACCATCGGGTGGGTGGGCCGCCGGATCGTGCGGGGAGGGGGTGGTCCGTAGCCTGGGCGGTCTGTTCGCTCGTCAGTGGGGGTTTGATCGTCATGGCCGGTCGTCGTCGTATCCGTACGTTCCTCGTGTCCGGAGGGGTCCTCGTCGGGGCCCTCGGCGTCGTCGGGTGCGGGAGTGCGGAGGTGGACGGGGCGCCCGTCGAGAAGAAGAGTTTCGCCTTCTCCGGGGACTCGCTCACCGTCGATGCCGACGACTCCGAGCTGGAGATCGTGCCCGCCGACATCGAGGACGTGCGCGTCAGCCGGCAGGTCGACGGGTGGGTGTTCATGGGAGATGGGCCCAGTGCCTCCTGGAAGCTGGAGGACGGGCGGCTCGTCCTGCGGGTGGAGTGCGACGGGCTTGCCAGCGACTGTGGGGGCTTGCACCGGATCCAGGTGCCCCGTGGCGTCGCCGTCACCGTCGAGGACGACAACGGGAAGGTGACCGCCGAAGGGTTCGAGAGCGATCTGCGGATACGGAGCGACAACGGGTCCGTCGTCGTACGGGACTCCTCCGGCGCCCTCGACCTGACCAGCGACAACGGCGAGGTCGTCGTCGAGGGCCGCACCACCTCCGAGCGGGTCGCCGCCCGGTCCGACAACGGGTCCGTGCGGATCGCCCTCGCCTCCGTCCCCGCCCGCGTGGACGCCGTCAGCGACAACGGGGAGATCGACATCGCCCTGCCCGACGCCACCTACGACGTCGACGCGCGCAGCGACAACGGCAGCGTCCGCGTCGACGTGCCGACCCGCGAGGGCAGCGCCCATGTCGTGGCCGCCCGCAGCGACAACGGGGAAGTCGTCGTCCGCAGCGCGAACTGACGGGCCCGTGTGTTCGTCCTTACCTGGTGGGAGAATGAACCCGGACCGGGCAGGGCGGACACAGCACGGGAGAGGGACGTGGCGGCGACTCACGCGAGGGGCAGTACTACGAGCGCCGTGACAGCAGCGGGGGGCGTGGTGGGGGTGGGTGTCTTCTCCATCGGCCCGCCGGGTCCCCCTGCCGCCGTTCCGCGCCGTCCCCGCGCCCGCCGCGGCCTGCCCACCGGCCTGCTCCTCCCGCTGCTCGGCCTCGCGCTTCTTCCCGCCGCGTTCGCCAGTGGTGGTAACCGGCGGTGGTTCGGTGGGCGGGGTGAGAGTCAGCGGGCCGAGGCTCAGGCCGCCAAGGACGACGCCGCCGCCGCGTTCTACGAGCTGGACACCGCCCAGCGCGATCTGCGGATCTCCATCGAGACGATCACCGCCGTCGACGCCTCCCCCGGCGCCCGCCGCGCCGTCGACGGCTTCGCCGCCCTCGGGCAGCGGATCGACGAGGTCAGCCACGCCTACATCACCGCCGTCGACGCCCACGACCTCGACCGGGACGAGCTCGACGCCGCCACCGCCAACCGCGCCCGCGCCGAGCTGACCCGGGCCAAGGACGAGCTCGTACGGGTCAAGGGCGAGCTCGACCGGTTCGCCCAGGGGCTCGGGCCGCTCCTCGACACGGCCGAGACCCAGCTCGCCCGGCTCGCCCCCGCCGTAGAACGGGCGCGACAGGCGCTCCGTAACGCGAGCACCGCTCTCGACACCGCCCGCGAGGGCGGGCTCCGTGCCGACGATCTCGCCACCCGGCTCGCCCACCTCGGCCCCGAGCTCACCCGCCTCAACGAGGGCGCCGGCCGGCACGGCGTCGCCGAGACCCTCCAGCGCGCCGACCGGGTCCTGCGCGACGCCGAGGCCGTCCGCACCGAGGCCGAGCGCCTCCCCGAGCGGGCCGCCGAGATCGACAAGCGCCTGGTCTCCCTCCGTACCCGCGCCCAGGCCCTCACCACCCGCGCCGAAGCCGTCGAACCCGTGCTCTCCGAGCTCCGCCGCCGCTTCTCCGCCGCCTGCTGGCAGGACCTCCAGTTCGTCCCCGCCCAGGCCGCCGACAACGTCCGCCACGCCGAGGAGAAGCTCACCGAGGCCGCCAAGGCCCGCGACGAGCAGCGCTGGCCCGACGCCACCAGCCTCCTCGCCACCTCCCGCGCGCTGCTCAACGCCACCGACGAGGCCGTCTCCGCCGCCGGCGACCGGCTCCGCCGCCTCGACGCCGTCGCCAAGGACCCGCAGGCCGAGATCGGGCGCACCCGCTTCGCCGTCCGCGACGCCCAGCGCCTCGCCATGGACGGCCGCCACACCCCCGACCCCCGGCACGCCCGCCCCCTCGACGACGCCGTGGCCCGGCTCGACCGGGCCGTCGTGGCGCTGGAGGAGAGCCGCCACCCCGACTACTGGCACTTCCTCACCGAACTCGAAGCCGTCCGCGCCACGGCCGCCCGCGTCGTCGAACAGATCCGGGAAGAGCGGGGCTCCGGACAGCACGGACAGCGTTAACCTCATCCGTATGCCTCGTTACGAGTACCGCTGCCGGACCTGCGGCGACACCTTCGAACTCAACCGGCCCATGGCCGAGTCGTCCGCCCCCGCCTCCTGCCCCGCCGGGCACGACGACACCGTCAAGCTGCTCTCCGCCGTCGCCGTGGGCGGTACGACGGCCGCACCGAAGCAGAGCGGCGGCGGTGGCGGCGGGTGCTGCGGTGGAGGGTGCTGCGGCTGATCCACCGCCGGCCACCAGCCACTCGCCCTCAGCTGCCCAAGTACCGCAGCGCCGCCAGCACCCGCCTGCTGTAGCCCTCTCCCCGGCCCGTCAGCTCCAGCTTGTCGAAGATCGCGTTGACGTGTTTCTCCACCGCGCTCTGCGACACGTGCAGCCGCCCGGCGATCGACGCGTTCGTGTGCCCCTGCGCCATCGCCGCGAGCACCTCGCTCTCCCGGGGCGTCAGCCGCGCCGGCGGATCGGTGTGGGTGGTGCGGACGAGCAGGCGGCGGACGACCTCCGGGTCGAACGCCGTCCGCCCCTCCCCCACCCGCTCCAGCGCGTCGAGGAACTCGTCCACCTGCGCCACCCGGTCCTTGAGCAGATAGCCGACCGCCCCCGACTCGCCGGTCAGCAGCTCGGTCGCGTACCGGCCCTCCAGGGCCGCCCGCAGCCCGCCCTCGTCGAGCACGGCCGGGTAGACCCGCCAGGCCACCTCGCGCAGTCCGGCCAGCGCGCGCCGGCTCTCCTCGTGGGCCTGGAGCAGCAGGGCGTCGGCGCCCTCGGGGTCCCGGGCCCGGGTCCGGCGCGCCCGGCCGAGCAGCATGCCGAGGGCGACGAGCCGCTGCTGGACGCCGTCGTGGAGGTCGCGCTCGATCCGGCGCCGCTCGTCGTGCACGACGTCCATGACCTCGGCGCGACTCGTCGCCAGCTGGGCGATCCGGGCCTCAAGGGCGTCGGCGGGGCTGGGCCCGAGGAAGCGCCGCGCCAGCCCGTCCTCCAGGGCGACGACACCGAGCGCGCCCTGGTCGGCGAGGAAGACCAGGAAGGTCTCCGACATCGAGCGGACGGAGGCGTGGTTCGTGCGGCACGGCACGAAAGCCGTGTTCTTCGGCCGGATGGTGCCGATCTTCCGCAGCCTGATCTCCGTGCCGGCGGGCGTCGAACGCATGCCGCTGCCCGCCTTCCTCCTCTTCACCACCCTCGGCAGCGCGATCTGGAACACCGCCTTCGTGCTCGCCGGTTACGCCCTCGGTGACAACTGGGAGGAAGTCACCGGATACGTGTCCGTCTACTCGAAGGCGGTGCTCGTCGTCGCCGCCGTGGCCGTCCTCTGCTTCGTGGTGACCCGGCTGCTCAGGCCTGGTCGGGGAGCACGGCGGGGGAACCGTTGACCTGGGCGGGCAGCACCGGCGCCCAGTGGTCCGCCACCGCCGTACGGAAGCGGCGCAGGATCTCCTCACCGGCCGCCACACCCCGCTCGGCGAGCACGTCCAGGTGCGGGGCGGTCCAGGAGGTGTCGGCGAGCTCGCCGTGGCCGGGGCGCCAGGCGCGGTCGGCGGCGAGCAGCAGGTCCGCGTCGAGTAGCGAGTCGCCGGCGGCCAGCACGAGGTCCGCGCCGCAGCGCCGGGCGACCTCGCGCATGGCCGCGCTCTTGGTGAGCGGCTTCGGCACCGCGTACACCTTGCGGCCCTGGAGCGAGACCGTCCAGCCGCGCTCCTCCGCCCACTCCCCGAACTGCTTCAGCCACTCCTCCGGCATCCGCTCCCGCTCCACCACCAGGTACGCGAACAGCTCCTCGGCCACCCGGTGCTTGCGCACCCACGACGGATCGGTGGTGGCGGTGAAGTGCGCGCGGATCTCGGAGAGCGGCGCGCACTCCTCGGCGAGCCTGCGCAGCACGGATTCGTGCCAGTCGAGGTCGGCGACGCCGTCGACGAGGATGTGCCCGCCGTTTGCGCAGATCGCGTACGTCGACGCGGGGCCGGGGAGCTGGATCCGCTGGTACTGCTTGCGGGTGCGGGTCGTCGTGGGTACGAAGACGGCCTCGGCGGCGAGCCGCTCAAGGAGGCCGGCCGCGTGCTCGGTCAGGTACGAGAGCGGCTTCGACTCGTGCACCTCGACGCTCAGCAGCCTGGGCGCCTGCGCGTCGGGCATGCCGAGGGCGAGGGCGGCCGAGGAGTAGATCAGCGTACGGTCGAGGTCGCTCGCGACCATCACGGTGCCGGTCACTGGGAAACCACCGTCTTTCCGTCGGCGCCCGTGGCGCCCTTCGTGAACTGGGGGTGGATCAGGCCGACGCAGGTGTACGGCAGTCCGTCGACCTCCTCGACGGGGACTCCGCGCTGCTCGGCGAGGAGGCGTACGTGTGCGAGGTCGGCGCCGGCGCCGCGCTGGGCGAGGATCTTCCAGGGGACGCGGCGCAGCAGGACACGGGTGGTCTCGCCGACACCGGGCTTGACCAGGTTGACGTCGTGGATGCCGTGCTCCTCGCTGATCCGCTCGACGGCCGCCCAGCCCTCCCAGGTGGGCGTGCGGTCGGCGGCGAGCAGCTCCTTGACGGCCGCGTCGACGTCGTCGGTCACCTCGCCGAAGTGGGCGGCGACGGCGTCGAGGAAGTCGTTGGAGACGTCGGCGCCGGCGAGTTCGCGGTAGAACTTTCCGCCGTGGAAGTCGTCCGGTCCGACGAGGTCGGCGCGCAGGACGGTCCGCGATATCAGGCCGGATACGGTCGAGTTGAGGCACGCGGAGGGGATGAGGAAGTCCTCGCGGGTGCCGTAGGTGCGCACGCAGGAACCGGGGTCGGCGAGGACCGCGATCTGCGGGTCGAAGCCGCTGATGCCCTCGCGGCGCTCGAACTCCTCGACGGCTTCGGCGAGTTCGCGGGTGATGGCGCCCTTGCCGGTCCAGCCGTCGACGAAGACGACGTCGGCCGGGTCATGGTGGGCGGCGAGCCAGCGCAGCGCGTTGGCGTCGATGCCGCGACCGCGGACGATGGAGACGGCGTAGTGGGGCAGTTCGAGGCCGTGCCGGGCCTGGGCCCAGCGGCGCATGAGAACGCCGACGGGGGTGCCGGCCCGGGCGAGCGAGACGAGCACGGGCGTGCCGCTCCCCCGGCCGGTCTTCTCGGCGAGGACGGTCTCGGTGACGGTGCCGACCGCGCGGGCGATCCGGGCGGCGGAGGTCTCCAGGGCGGCGTGGAAGAGCTCCTGGTACCGCTCGCTCGGCTGGTACTCCACCGGCAGCGACTCCGCGTAGTGGGCGCCGCCGCTCTGGATGGCCTCCTCGCGCTCCTCGGTCGGGGCCTCCAGCTCGACGTCCGAGAGGTCCTGGAGCAGCCAGCCGACCTCCTCGGGGGCGTACGAGGAGAAGGCGGGGCCGCGGAGGGGCTCGGGCAGCATGGAGCTCCTTTCGGGAGCTTGGTGAGCTTGAGGAGCTTGGGGAGCTGGCAGAAGCGGACCGGGGACGTACGACGGGACCACGGCGAGCACCACGTGCGGGATGTGCGCCGCGAGCTGGGCCAGCAGGCCGTCCGGGGCGTGCAGTCCGGACGTGTCGGCGACCGAGTCCACGACGGCCACCACCGCGTCGAAGCCGGCACCGGCCACGTTGTACGCGTACCGCTCGCCGGGTCCGTCGGCGGGCGTGTCGTGGGCGGGGAAGACGAGCCGGGTGCGTATCGCGTAGCCGGGGTCGTCCACGGCGAGGACGGGCGAGCGGGTGGTGGTGGAGTACGAGACGTCCCGTCCGGCGCGCTCCAGGGCGAGGCCGAGCCGCAGCGGCGCGTACATCAGCTCCTCGAAGCCGAGGACGAGCACCCGCTCCGCGCCCCCGAGGGCCGTGTCGAGGCGCTCGGTCATGGCCGGCAGGGCCTCGTCCAGGGCGACGGCGTGGGGCGCACGGAAGCCGTGGCGGCCCCCGTCGGGGATGGCGGCCGGCCAGCCGAGCTCGACCCGTACGGGGGCCGTACGGGGCGCCCTGGGCGGCGGGACGGACGCATCCGGCGCGGTCTCGGACGCGGTCTCCCTGGCCGGCTCGTACGCGGTCTCGTGGGCGGCGACCAGCGCCTGGCCCTTCTCCAGGACGCCTTCCGGCAGCCGTACGGTGCCTGCCGCGCCGGTCACCAGGTCGACGCGGGCGCCGATCTCCTTGGCGAAGCCCTCCAGCCGGCCGAGGTCGGCGGCGGAGCGCATGTCGACCAGGGCCACGACCACGTACCGCTCGCGCGGGTAGCGCTCGTGCAGGTCGCGGATGGTGTTGAGGACGGTGTTGCCGGTGGAGAACTCGTCGTCGACGAGGATCAGCGGCCCGTCGCCGGCCAGCAGTTTCGGGTCCTCGGGGAGCAGGAGGTGGGAGGTGGCGTGCGAGTGGGACTCCTCGAAGCCGCCCGCGCTGGGCACGCCGTCGACGGGCCGCCGGGTGGAGTGCAGGTAGGGCGCGAAGCCGAGGCCGTCGGCCACCGAGTGGCCGAGGCCGGTGGCGGTCTCCGCGTAGCCGACGACGACGCCGCGCGCGGCCTCCTCTGCGCCGAGCAGGTCGCGCACCCGCAGGCCGAGCGAGAAGCCGGAGCCGTAGACGACGCTCGGCCGCTGCGGCACGTGCTTGCCGAGCACGTTGGAGACCAGCAGATGCGCCCGTCTGGGGTTACGGCGCAGGGCGAGGCCCAACATGCCGGGGAGCTTCTCGTCGCCGTCCAGTGCGACGCCGAGCCGCTCCGCGACCCACGTTCCCGACCACACCACGTCGTCCTTCACCCTTCGTCCTTCACCCTTCGTCCTCAGCCGCCGTCCTTCGGGCTTCGTCAGCCGGCCAGGCCGGCCGTGAGCAGATCCACGAAGCCGACGTCCTCCCGGGCGACGCCGAAGACCTCGGCGCGCAGGAGGGTCCGCTCGGCCCACGCGCGATGCGGCTTCACCTCGTTCATCTTGTTCGTGTACACGGAACGCATCACTCCGCCCCCGCCGCGCTCGGGCCGCACGATGTCCTGCGCGTCGCTGTACTCCTCGTGGCTGACCACGGAGAGCGCGTGCACCGGCACCACATGGGTGGGGTGGATACAGGTCTTGCCGAGCAGCCCGTTGGCCCGGTCGAGCTCGATCTCGCGCAGCAGCCCGTCGAGGTCGTGTTCGATGAGCGCGGTACGGAGGTCCTCGGCGCGGCCCTCCAGGAAGGGGCTGCGGCGCAGCTGGGGCTTGAACATGCGCTCGCCGAGCCGGAAGTACTCCCAGACCGGTCCGGTGATGGTGAAGCCGGTGCCGTCGGATCGGCCGAGGACGTTGACGACGTCGGCGATGACATGGGCGACGAGCTGGACGTCGTACGCCGTCATGTCGGGCGAGCGGCGCAGTCCGTAGGCGGAACAGAAGTCGGTGACGCCGAGGCGCAGGGCGAGGACCCGGTCGCGGTACTTGTCGACGGTCGTGGCGATGCCGGCGAGGCTCTCGGCGCGGGTCTCCAGGTGGAGAAGCTCGGGCGATTCCAGGACGGGCATGGCGAAGAGTCTCCGGCCGCTGCTCCGCTCGGCGGTGGTGAGCGCCTCCAGGAAGGCCCGGCCGCGGGTCTCCGTGAACTTCGGCAGTACGAATCCGGACAGCAGACGGGCGGCGTCGCCGAGACGCGTGACGAGATCGGTGATCTGGTGGGGCTCGCGGACCCGGATGAAGAGCAGGGGCACGTCCAGGCCGCCGTCGCCCGCCGCATCGCCCCGCGCGAGGTCGGCGAACTGGTGGACGAGGTTGGCCTCGGCGGCCTCCACGTCGGCGTCGGCGATGGAGTCCTCCAGGCACAGCACCATGGAGACGACCCCGCGAGCGGCCTGTTTGCGCACGTCATCGGCGAGACGCGGGCGGGTGGCCGGGCTGTAGAGGGTGGCGCCCAGGGCCACGGCGAGCGTGCTCGCGGGTGAGTCCGCCGTGAACTCGGCGGGCTCCTGGTGGAACAGTCCGGCCCGCGTGGTGGCCGAGATGTGCCCGAAATGACGCATATGACTCCCCCGACTGGCTCTGCGGGCCCTGACGACATGTGGCCGGTAATAGTACGTAGGTGCGGGTGTCCTTAGTTCCCCTCGTGTATGAAATCCAGGTAACTCGTCCGCATCCGTCACATGCCTTGTGCTTCGCGTGAGGGCGCGACGCGCGGATCGGTATGGCCCCCGCGTTGTCCGGCGGTCGGCGGGGAAGGCAGGATGACGGTCATGACGCACGCGATGCTGAAGGGCTCCAACGTCCCTCTCGACACCGCGGCCGTACGGGCCGTGCTCCGCTGGACCCCGGGCCCCGGGGTCCCCGACGTGGACGCCTCGGCGCTGCTCCTCGGCGCCGGCCGCCGCGTGCGCTCCGACGAGGACTTCGTCTTCTACAACCAACCCCGCCACCCCTCCGGCCTGGTGCGCCGGCTGCCCAAGAAACGGGTGGCGGAAGGGCTGACCGACACCGTGGAGGCCGATCTCGGCGGGCTCGACCCGTCGGTCGACCAGGTGGTGATCGCGGCCTCCTCGGACGGCGACACCTTCCGCAGCGTCACCGATCTGCGGATCCTGCTCTACGACGCTACCGCGGCGGACCGGGAGCCGCTCGCCCTGTTCGACGTGAAGGCGGAGACGGGCGAGGAGACCGCGATCATCTGCGGCGAGCTGTACCGGCGCGGGGACGGCTGGAAGTTCCGCGCGGTCGGGCAGGGCTATCCGACCGGTCTCGTCGGCCTTGCCACCGACTTCGGGATCTCCGTGGACGAGGGCACCGAGGAGGCAGGCCCGGCGGCGGACTCCACCCCGGCCCAGGGGCATGATCCGGCCACCCACGCGGCCCCGGACCTCGACGCGACGGTCGTCCACCCGCCGGTGGCCGCTCCCGGTCCCGTACCGCCCGCGCCCTCCGCACCGCCCGTAGCCGTGTCCGTGCCGCCGCAGCCGACCGCTCCCCCGGCGCCCGCGCCCGGCTACGGCTATCCCCAGCCGGTCTCGGGCGACCGGCAGGCGTACGGCTATCCGCAGCCCGCCGCAGCAGCCGCGCCCGCACCGGACCCGAACTTCCGGCTGCCGCCGATGGGCCCGCAGTTCGTCCGCCCGTAGGCCGGGGCCGGCCCATGACGCCACGGCTCAGGCCTTGGTCTTGTAGCCGCGCCCCCACTGCAGGCCCCAGCCGTACAGCCGGTCCAGCTCGGCCTGGAAGCCGTAGACGAACTTCACCTCGCGGCGGACGACCAGCTCGTCCTTGACCTTCTCGACCGTGAAGACCGCGCACGAGCGGGCCTGCGGGGCCCGCTCGTCGAGTTCGATCTCGATCCGGGGGCCGTTGCTGGGGTAGAGCGTCACCTTGGCGTGGGTGCGGTCGAAGGCCGGGGTCTGGTCGTAGATGTAGACGAAGAAGAGCAGGCGCTTGATCTCGTCGCGGTGGTCGAGGTTGACGAATATCGTCTCGCCGGACGAGCCGCCGAACCGGTCGTCGCCGCTGAGATTCACGTACGGCGGCGCGTTCAGCGATCCGAAGAAGCTGCCGAGCGGCTGGACGACGCCCTTGCTGCCGTCCGACAGCTCGTAGAGGCAGCCGAGGTCAAGGTCGACGTTGACCATGCTCTGGGTGTGCGCCTGGACGACCTCGGGCTTGAAGAGCTTCGAGGGGTGCCGCAGCAGCTGGCCGCTCTGGCGGGACCGGCCCTCGATGTCGGAGGTGCGCATCCGCCAGGAGAGGTTGACGCGCAGATTGCCGGTGGCCGCGCCCTGCTTGGTCAGCGAGACCGTCGGGCGCCGCTTGGTGAGGTCGATGGTGTTGCCGGCGGCGCTGCCCGAATCGAACTGCGCCCACGCCCTCCCCGGAAAAAGGCCGTCCCAGAAGCCCATGCGCCCCCACCCCCCACTCGAAACCTGGTCGTACGCCGCGGGGCGGCCGGGTGCACCGACCGCCCCGCAGTGAAGCGTTCCTCATTGCCAGGGGTGTCACACCCCGGACGACACCTCGGTCTTGCCCGAGGAGTCAGCATTTCCCTCGGCCGCCGCGATGGCCTTGTTGCGCCGGACGGAGGACCAGAAGGACCAGCCGATCAGGGCGACACCGATGAGGCCGGTGACGACCTCGGGGATCTGGTAGCGGATGGAGATCATGAGGATCACCGCGAGCGCGCCGATGGCGTAGTGCGCGCCGTGCTCCAGGTAGACGTAGTCGTCGAGGGTGCCCTGGCGGACCAGGTAGACCGTCAGCGAACGGACGTACATCGCGCCGACGCCGAGGCCGAGCGCCATCAGGACGATGTCGTTGGTGATGGCGAAGGCGCCGATGACACCGTCGAAGGAGAACGACGCGTCGAGGACCTCGAGGTAGAGGAACATGAAGAAGGCGGCCTTGCCGGCCAACTGCACGGCGGAAACCTTCTTGCCCTTGCGCTTGGCCTCCTCCTCGGCCTCGTGTTCGCGCTCCTCTTCCTCCTCCAGCTTGTTCTCGAAGTAGCCGGAGAGACCGCCGACGACGAGGTACGTGATGAGACCGAAGACGCCCGAGAGCAGGACGGTCGCCGCCTTGTCGGCCGTACCGCCGGACTGGTGGGCCTGGGTCGCGAAGGTCATGGCGCTGATCGCCAGGACGATCAGGGCGATGCAGACCGAGAGCATGTCGATCTTGCCGAGCTTGGCCAGCGGGCGCTCCAGCCAGCCGAGCCACTTGATGTCACGGTCCTCGAAGATGAAGTCGAGGAAGATCATCAGCAGGAACATGCCGCCGAAGGCCGCGATCGACGGGTGCGCGTCGGTCACGAGCTGCTCGTAGCGCTCGGCGTCGTTGAGGGCGAGATCGACGGCCTCGATGGGGCCGATCTTGGCGCTGATCGCGACGATCACGACGGGGAAGACCAGTCGCATGCCGAAGACGGCGATGAGCACACCGATCGTGAGGAAGATCTTCTGCCAGAAGGCATTCATCTTCTTCAGGATTCCGGCGTTGACCACCGCATTGTCGAAGGACAGCGAGATCTCGAGGATGCACAGGATCGCGACGATCCCGAACGCTTCCCACCCCCCGTAGAGCACCGCTGCGACCAGTCCGAGCGCCGTGATGGCGAACGACCAGCCGAAGGTTTTCAGTACCACTGTCTACCCCATCGTTTTATGTACGCGGCTTTACGAAACGTTGACCCCGAAGTCTAGAGCGATGCCCCGAAGTCCCGACGCGTACCCCTGCCCCACTGCTCGGAACTTCCATTCACCGCCATACCTGTACAGCTCGCCGAAGATCATCGCGGTCTCGGTCGAAGCGTCCTCGGAGAGGTCGTAACGGGCCAGCTCCTGGCCGTCCGCCTGGTTCACGACGCGGATGAAGGCGTTGCTGACCTGGCCGAAGGTCTGGCCGCGGTTGTCGGCCTCGTGGATCGAGACCGGGAAGACGATCTTGTCGACGTGGGCCGGGACCTTGACCAGGTCCACGATGAGCGACTCGTCGTCGCCGTCGCCCTCACCGGTGAGGTTGTCGCCGGTGTGTTCGACGGAGCCTTCGGGGCTCTTGAGCTGGTTGTAGAAGACGAAGTACTCGTCTCCGAGCACCCGGCCCGACTGGCACAGCAGGGCGCTGGCGTCGAGGTCGAAGGGGGCTCCGGTGGTGGAGCGCGCGTCCCATCCGAGGCCCACCAGCACCTGGGTGAGGTTGGGTGCGGCCTTGGAGAGGGAGACATTGCCTCCCTTGGCGAGCGTGACGCCCATGTGTGTGTCCTCCCCGGTGAAACTGCGGTGTGCCCGCTGATGGTCCTGCTCGTCGTTGCTGGTGGTGCTGGTGGTGCTGCTGGTCGCTGCTCGTGGTCCTGCCGATGAGGCACGTCCGGCGCCGCACGAACGTGCGGCGCCGGACGTATCAGTGCTGCGCGACTCAGACGTTGACGCCGAAGTCCGCGGCGATACCGCGCAGGCCCGAGGCGTACCCCTGACCGACCGCGCGGAACTTCCACTCGTCGCCGTTGCGGTACAACTCGCCGAAGACCATGGCGGTCTCCGTCGAGGCGTCCTCGGAGAGGTCGTAACGGGCGATCTCGGTTCCGCCGGTCTGGTTCACGACGCGGATGAAGGCGTTGCGGACCTGACCGAAGGACTGCTGGCGGTTCTCGGCATCGTAGATCGACACCGGGAAGACGATCTTGGCGACATCGGCGGGCACCGTGGCCAGGCTGACCTTGACCTGCTCGTCGTCGCCCTCGCCCTCGCCGGTGAGGTTGTCACCGGTGTGCTCGACCGAGCCGTCGGCGCTCTTCAGGTTGTTGAAGAACACGAAGTCCTGGTCGTTGCGGACCTTGCCCTCCGCGCTGACCAGAATGGCGCTGGCGTCGAGGTCGAAGTCCGTACCGGTGGTGGTGCGGATGTCCCAGCCCAGACCGACGGTGACGGCGGTCAGGCCAGGGGCCTCCTTGGTCAGCGAGACGTTGCCGCCCTTGCTGAGGCTGACTCCCACGAGTCCCTCCATGTGGTTTCCAGGGGCAGCGCCCCCGTCGTGCGTTGGCATTCGGATCAACGAGTGGATCCTAGTGACGGGTTCCCGAGCGGGACAGACGATTCGCCCTGATGCTCAGAGTGTGTCGAGCGCTTTGACGTAGTCGTTGAGGTCGCGGGCGTCCGGCAGGGCGTTGACGACGCTCCAGCGGACCACGCCCTCCTTGTCGATGATGAAGGTGCCGCGCACGGCGCAGCCCTTCTCCTCGTCGAAGACACCGTAGGCACGGGACGCCTCGCCGTGGATCCAGAAGTCGGAGAGCAGCGGGTACTCCAGGCCCTCCTGGTCGGCGAAGACGCGCAGGGTGTGGATGGAGTCGTTGGAGACGGCGAGGAGCTGGGTGTCGTCGTTGACGAACGCCGGCAGGTGGTCGCGCAGCTCGCCCAGCTCGCCGGTGCAGACGCCGGTGAAGGCGAACGGGTAGAAGAGCAGGACCACGTTCTTCTCGCCCCGGAAGTCGGAGAGCCGCACGGTGCGGCCGTGGTTGTCCTTGAGCTCGAACTCCGGGGCCTTCGTGCCGACCTCGATCGCCATCGCGTACGCGTCCCTCCACTGGACCGGACAGGTGAAGGCCCAGCTTAGGGCGGAGCCGGGGCGCCCTACGTACGGGAGCCCCCGCCGGTTGGGTCGGCGGGGGCTCCGGTGCAGCGTGGGGAGGATCAGCGCTTCGGGGCCGCCAGGCGGGTGCCCGACCAGTCCTTCGCGACGCTGATGCTCTTGGTCTGGGAGAGACCAGCAGTCTGCGCGGCATCTTGGATGTCGCTCGGCTCGATGTAGCCGTCGCGGCCGGTCTTCGGCGTCAGCAGCCAGATGTTGCCGCCGTCGTCCAGGAAACCGATGGCATCCACCAGTGCGTCGGTGAGGTCACCGTCCTCGTCGCGGAACCAGAGGACGACAGCGTCGGCGACGTCGTCGTATTCCTCGTCCACGAGTTCCTGACCGATGATGGACTCGATGCCTTCACGGAGATCCTGGTCGACGTCTGCGTCGTCGTAACCGATCTCCTGGACCACCTGTCCGGGCTCGAACCCCAGCCTCGCTGCCGGGTTGGTCCGCTCCTCCGCGTGGTCCGCGGTCGCGCTCACGGCTTGCCTCCTGATCATGTATCGGAAAATGCTTCGGCCACGCGCACACGCGTGACGCTGGCCGTAGTCCACACGGGCTGGGCGGATCGCGCAAGTACCCGGCCGCCGAGACCGCCGAAACGGTGACGTTTGGGGCCGTCTCGCCGCATCTCCCGGTTCGGTTCCACTCCGCTCCGTGACATATGGCACACGCTTCGTCCTGCTTTGCGGGCTTCCGCGGCTTCAGTCTGCCGAACGTCCTGACGAAACGCATGCGCGGGTTGGGCGTAAGGTTGCGATTTGACCCAACCAGGCGCCCAGTGGGGGTTACCCCTCGGTAGAGATGACGTTTTACACCGACGGGGTACACGATGGACATCCCGGCTGGCGTCCCGGCCTCCGCGGGCTCCACCGACAGCGAAGGAACAGCGTGGCTTCCGGATCCGATCGCAACCCGATCATCATTGGCGGCCTTCCCAGCCAGGTCCCGGATTTTGATCCCGAAGAGACCCAGGAGTGGCTCGACTCCCTCGACGCGGCCGTCGACGAGCGAGGCCGGGAGCGGGCCCGCTATCTGATGCTCCGGCTGATCGAGCGCGCCCGCGAGAAGCGCGTCGCCGTGCCCGAGATGCGCAGCACGGACTACGTCAACACCATCGCGACCAAGGACGAGCCGTTCTTCCCGGGCAACGAGGAGATCGAGCGCAAGGTCCTCAACGCGACCCGCTGGAACGCGGCCGTGATGGTCTCGCGCGCGCAGCGCCCGGGCATCGGGGTCGGCGGTCACATCGCCACCTTCGCCTCCTCCGCCTCGCTGTACGACGTCGGCTTCAACCACTTCTTCCGGGGCAAGGACGAGGGCGACGGCGGCGACCAGATCTTCTTCCAGGGCCACGCCTCGCCCGGTATCTACGCCCGCGCCTATCTGCTCGACCGGCTGAGCGAGACGCAGCTCGACGCGTTCCGCCAGGAGAAGTCGAAGTACCCGAACGGCCTGTCCTCGTACCCGCACCCGCGGCTCATGCCGGACTTCTGGGAGTTCCCGACCGTCTCGATGGGCCTCGGTCCGCTCGGCGCGATCTACCAGGCCCGGATGAACCGCTACATGGAGGCGCGCGGCATCGCCGACACCTCCAAGTCGCACGTCTGGGCGTTCCTCGGCGACGGCGAGATGGACGAGCCGGAGTCGCTCGGCCAGCTCTCCATCGCCGCCCGTGAGGGCCTGGACAACCTGACCTTCGTCGTCAACTGCAACCTGCAGCGCCTCGACGGCCCGGTGCGCGGCAACGGAAAGATCATCCAGGAGCTGGAGTCGCAGTTCCGCGGCGCCGGCTGGAACGTGATCAAGCTCATCTGGGACCGCTCCTGGGACCCGCTGCTCGCCCAGGACCGCGACGGCATCCTGGTCAACAAGCTGAACACGACACCCGACGGCCAGTTCCAGACGTACGCCACGGAGACCGGCGCATACATCCGCGACCACTTCTTCGGCGACGACCAGCGGCTGCGTTCGATGGTCGAGTCCATGTCGGACCACCAGATCCTGCACCTGGGCCGCGGTGGTCACGACCACAAGAAGGTCTACGCGGCCTTCGCGGCGGCCAAGGCCCACAAGGGCCAGCCGACCGTCGTCCTCGCGCAGACCGTCAAGGGCTGGACGCTGGGCCCGAACTTCGAGGGCCGCAACGCGACCCACCAGATGAAGAAGCTGACGGTCGACGACCTCAAGCGCTTCCGCGACCGGCTGCACATCCCGGTCACCGACACGCAGCTGGAGAACGGCCTGCCGCCGTACTACCACCCGGGCCGGAACTCCGAGGAGATCCAGTACATGCACGACCGCCGCAAGGCGCTCGGCGGGTACGTCCCGACCCGTGTCGTGCGGTCGAAGCCGCTGGTCCTGCCGGAGGAGAAGACCTACGCCCCGGTGAAGAAGGGCTCCGGCCAGCAGTCGATCGCCACCACGATGGCCTTCGTCCGGCTGCTCAAGGACCTGATGCGGGACAAGGAGATCGGCAAGCGGTTCGTGCTGATCGCCCCCGACGAGTACCGCACGTTCGGCATGGACTCGTTCTTCCCGAGCGCGAAAATCTACAACCCGCTGGGCCAGCAGTACGAGGCCGTGGACCGCGAACTGCTCCTCGCGTACAAGGAGTCCCCGACCGGTCAGATGCTGCACGACGGCATCTCCGAGGCCGGCTGCACGGCCTCCCTGATCGCGGCAGGTTCGGCGTACGCCACGCACGGCGAGCCGCTGATCCCGGTCTACGTCTTCTACTCGATGTTCGGCTTCCAGCGGACCGGCGACCAGTTCTGGCAGATGGCCGACCAGCTCGCGCGCGGCTTCGTGCTCGGCGCCACCGCCGGCCGTACGACGCTGACCGGTGAGGGCCTCCAGCACGCCGACGGCCACTCGCACCTGCTGGCCTCGACGAACCCGGGCTGCGTCGCGTACGACCCGGCCTTCGGCTTCGAGATCGCGCACATCGTCCAGGACGGCCTGAAGAGGATGTACGGCCCCGGCGCCGAGGACGTCTTCTACTACCTGACGGTCTACAACGAGCCGATCCAGCACCCGGCCGAGCCCGAGAACGTGGACGCCGACGGCATCCTCAAGGGCATCTACCGCTACAAGGCGGGCGAGGCCGGCGCGATCCCCGCGCAGATCATGGCCTCCGGTGTCGCCGTGCCGTGGGCGGTGGAGGCGCAGCGGATCCTCGCCGAGGAGTGGAACGTCCGCGCCGACGTCTGGTCGGCCACGTCCTGGAACGAGCTGCGCCGCGAGGCCGTGGACGTCGACCGGCACAACCTGCTCCACCCGGAGGAGGAGCCCCGCGTCCCGTACGTGACGCGCAAGTTGTCCTCCGCGCAGGGCCCGTTCGTCGCGGTCTCCGACTGGATGCGCTCGGTCCCGGACCAGATCTCCCGCTGGGTGCCGGGCACCTACACCTCGCTCGGCGCGGACGGCTTCGGCTTCGCGGACACCCGGGGTGCGGCCCGCCGCTTCTTCCACATCGACGCCCAGTCGATCGTGCTCGCGGTCCTCACCGAACTCGCCCGCGAGGGCAAGGTCGACCGGTCGGCCCCGAAGCAGGCCATCGACCGCTACCAGCTGCTCGACGTCGCGGCCGCCGACCCGGGTGCCGCGGGCGGAGACGCGTAACAGCGCGTTCGCCGCACTCGTCGCGCTCCTCGCGTAGCGGCGTACTCGTGCGGTGCGGGTGCGGGGGCCAGTGCGCCCCCGCACCCGCCATACGATTCCCGCCATGATGGAAAGCTGGGAGAAGCGCACCCAGACGCCACTGCTGATCCTGGCAGTGGCGTTCGGCGTCGCGTACGCCGTACCGATCGTGGCGCCGGACGCCGCCCGCTCGATCCACGAACTGTGTCTGGCCGTGGAGTGGGTGGTGTGGGGTGCGTTCGCGCTCGACTACGCCGTACGACTGGCGCTCGCTCCGCACAAGTGGCACTTCGTCCGTCACCACCCGCTGGACCTGCTGGCCGTCCTGCTGCCGCTCGTGCAGCCGCTTCGGCTGCTGCGCTTGGTCTCGACGCTCCTCCTCGTGGGCCGGCGGGCCCGGATGGCCCCACAGGTAAAGCTCACCACCTATGTGGCGGGCGCGGTGGTCGGGCTGATGATGTTCGGCTCGCTGGCCGTGCTCCAGGTGGAGCGGAACGCCCCGGACGGGAACATCAAGACGCTCGGCGACGCGGTGTGGTGGTCGTTCACGACGATGACGACCGTGGGCTACGGCGATCACGCCCCGAAGACGGGACTCGGCCGCGTCCTCGCGGTGGGCCTGATGCTCTCGGGGATCGCCCTGCTCGGTGTGGTGACCGCGAACATCGCCGCCTGGTTCATCTCCCGCTTCGAGCGCGACGACGCCGTCGAGCGCCGGCACACCGAACTCCTGGAGGCGCTCACCCGGGAGGTCCAGGAGCTGCGCGCCGAGGTGTCCCGGCTCTCCGCCCCCGTACCGGCTTCGGCTCAGGGCACGCCCCCCGAGATCCAGCACGTCCGTAAGATCCCCGGGCCCCCTAGCGCTCCCAGAGCTTGAAGGCTCTGACCTCGTACGGACTCTCGGGCACCCAGGTCCCGCGCCCCGGATAGGTCTCGAACTCTCCCGTCTCCGCGCACTCCGGTGACTGGTACGTGGTGACCGGCCGCCCCGTCCGGTTGGCGAGGGCCCGGGCGCTCGCGCCCGAGGGCAGGGCGACACAGCTCTCGATATCCGTGTCGGCCAGCTCGTGCGTCCACGGGGCGCCCTTGAAGTCCGCCTTGGGCCAGAGACACAGCTGACCGGGTCCGCAGGCGCCGAGCTTCGTCGCGGGAGCAGCGGCGGCCGGCAGGGCCGTGAGCAGGATGGCCGCCAGTGCGGCCAGGAGTACGTGCTTCGTATACATGTCGGTGAACCCCCCGATTGGTCACTCTCTGTAATCAGAACTCTGAGGGAGGTCACCGCCTGTTGGGAAGAGGCCAAGGGTCGAATCACCCGAACAGGTGACGACAGGCGAAAGCCCCGCCGGACAGGTCCGGCGGGGCTTCCTCGCTCGTACAAGAAACGGAGCGTCAGATGTGGGCCGCGCCCGCACCCGCCTCCGCGTTGTCGCCGCGCTTGGTCAGCGTGGCGACCAGGGCCGCGACGACGGCGACGACACCGGCGACGGTGAACGCGAGGCCCATGCCGTCCAGGAAGGTGTCGTGGATGACACCACCGATCTTGTCGAACATGTCCGGGGTCATGTTCGGAGCCTTGGCCAGCTCCTGCGGGACCATGCCGAACTCGGCAGCCTGCTCAAGACCCGGTGCGGGCGCGCCCGGGATCCCGGCCGCCGCCCAGTTCTCCTCGAACGCGCTGGAGACCTTGGAGGACATGACCGCGCCGAGCACCGCCGTACCGAGCGCGCCGCCGACCTGCATCGCGGCCTGCTGGAGACCGCCGGCCACACCGGAGAGCTCCAGCGGGGCGTTGCCGACGATGACCTCGGTGGCGCCGACCATCACCGGGGCGAGGCCCAGGCCGAGCAGCGCGAACCAGAGCGAGGTCGCGAAGGTACTGGTCCCGGCGGAGAGCGTCATCATGCCGAACATCGCGACGGCGGTGCAGACCATGCCGCCCACCAGCGGGATGCGCGGGCCGAACCTGGTGATCAGGGCGCCGGCCAGCGGCGAGGAGACGATCATCATCGCGGTCAGCGGCAGCAGGTGCAGACCGCTGTCGATCGGGCTCAGGCCCTTCACGCCCTGGAGGTAGAAGGTCACGAAGAAGAGGCCGCCCATGAAGGCGAAGGCCATCAGGACCATCAGCACGACGCCCGCCGTGAGCGGGACGGAGCGGAACATGGCCAGCGGGATGAGCGGCTCCTTGACCTTCGTCTGCCAGAGGGCGAAGACGACGAAGAGCAGAACCGAGGCCGCCAGGCAGCCCACGGTGTTACCGCTCGCCCAGCCCCACTTGGCACCGGCGTTGATGAGGCCCCAGACGAGGGAGCCCATCGCGCCGGAGAGCAGCACGATGCCGAGGATGTCGAAGGAGCGCGGGGCGTTCTCGGCGCGGTGGTCCTTGAGGATCACCAGGCCGAGCACCAGCGCGAGTATGCCGACCGGCACGTTGATGAAGAAGACGGACTGCCAGCTGACGTGCTCGACGAGGAAGCCGCCGAGGATCGGGCCGCCGGCGGTCGAGGCGCCGATGACCATGCCCCAGATGCCGATGGCCATGTTCAGCTTCTCGGCGGGGAAGGTGGCGCGCAGCAGGCCGAGCGCGGCCGGCATCAGCAGGGCGCCGAAGAGGCCCTGGAGGACACGGAAGGCGATCACGAGGTTGATCGACTCCGACAGGCCGATCGCCGCGGAGGAGGCGGCGAAGCCCGCGATGCCGATGAGGAAGGTCTGGCGGTGGCCGAAACGGTCACCGAGCTTGCCGGCCGTGATCAGGGCGACGGCGAGCGCGAGGAGGTATCCGTTGGTGATCCACTGGAGCTGGTCGAGCGAGGCTCCGAGGTCGGCCTGGATGGCAGGGTTGGCGATGGCGACGATCGTGCCGTCGAGCGCGACCATCATCACGCCGGCAGCGACGCCGAACAGGGTCAGCCAGGGGTGGCCTCGCAGTCCCTTCGCCGGCGCCGGCGCGGGGCTCCGGTCCCCCCCATGACCCTGCGGGGCCTTTTCCACGGTGGTCTGACTAGTCATGCGAAAGAGGCTAATGTCAGCGACTGACAATTGACAAAGCAATTCATCCGACAGTAACTGTCACTTAGCTCACAGGTACGCTGAGACGCACGAAGTGACGGAACGTGGCGGAAAGGGGGCCATGAGGTGACGATTTCGGGTCTGCGGGAACGGAAGAAGCAGCGCACCCGGAACGCGCTGCTGCGCGTGGCCCTGGAGCTGTTCACGACGCAGGGGTACGAGCAGACCACCGTGGACGAGATCGCCGACGCGGTCGAGGTCTCCCAGCGCACGTTCTTCCGCTACTTCACCTCCAAGGAGGAGGTCGCCTTCGCCGTCCAGCAGACGGTCGAGGAGCGCTTCGTCCAGGCACTCGCGGAGCGGCCCCCCGAGGAGGGCCCACTCGACGCCCTGCGCAACGCGGTGCTCTGCGCCTGGGACAGCATCGGCGAGGCGATCATGGAGGTGGTACCCGTCGAGCTGTACTTGCGGACCTTCCAGATGATCGAGTCGACACCGGCGCTGCTCGCCGTGCATCTGCGCCGTTCCATGGAGATGGAGGAGGCCATCGCCCGCCTCGTCGCCGCGCGCGAGGGCGTCGACGTGGACGAGGACCCCCGCCCGCGGATCGTGGTCGCGGCGTTCAGCGGCGTCATGCGGGTGACGGGCCAGCTCTGGGGCCGGGGCACCGACCTGAGCCTGGAGGGCATCCGCGCCCTGACCGAGGACTATCTGGACCACCTGGTTCCGGCGCTGGCGCGGGACTGGCGGGGCTGACGCCCCCTTTTCGTATACGAAGCCGCCCACCCCTTCCGCACAGGAAGCGTCCCGCCGTCGTCGCGCACGAGCCACCGCGTCCGCCTGCGCGTACGCGGGCGGGCACGGAGCGTTATCACAACCCGCCTCTCCCCGTGATCCGCCTCACTCGGCCGCCCGACCCGCCGCGGTCGTCTCCTAGGGTGTGGCGCAGTGACTTCCTTCGACTCCTCCCCCACGCTCTCCCTCTGGCGCATGCTGCTCGCGCTGGCCGTGGTGTTCGTCATGCTGGCGACCACCGGCTGGACGACGATCAGCCATCAGCGCGGGCCAGGGGAGTCCCGCGAGGCCGCGCTCGCCTCCTGGGCCCACGGCAGGATCGGCCAGCGGGCGCTGCCCGACCCGACCGGTCCCGCCCGTACGATCGCCGCCTTCTTCGCCTCGATCGGCCCCTCGCGGGGCGCCTTCCTGGCCGACGCGCACCCGCTCGTCGTCGGCAATCTCGACGGCGCTCCGGTCACGCTCCGCTACCGCGCCAACCGACTCTCGCTCGCCCGCGCCCTGGACGCCGAGCGGGACCGGGTGGACGATGCGCGGCTGAGCACCGACGGGCGGCGCGAGGCCGTGCGCCGCGCGCACCGCTTCGAGGCCCTCATGGCGCCCGACCGGCAGATCCTGGCCTTCGACCCGACCGGCGGCGGCCGCATGGCCGAGGTGATGGGCGATCTGGATCGGGCGCGCCGGGTCTCGGTGATCGTGCCGGGCGTCGACACCAATCTGCTCACCTTCCAGAAGACGGCCCGCCGCTACACGGCCCCCGTCGGAATGGCCCAGTCGCTGTACGCCGCCGAGCGCGCGGCCGCGCCCGGGACCCGTACGGCCGTCATCGCCTGGGCCGACTACACCGCCCCGGTGGGGGTCGGCATCGACGCCGCGATGGGGCGGCTCGCCTCGGCCGGCGCGGTACGCCTCCAGGCCATGGCGGGCGCCCTGCCCGGCGACTCGCGCGTCAGCCTGTTCTGCCACAGTTACGGCTCCGTGCTGTGCGGGGTCGCCGCGGACGACCTGCCCTCCCGGGTGACGGACGTCGTCGTGGCCGGGTCGCCCGGGATGCGGGTGGAGCGGGCGGCCGAACTGTCCACCCGGGCCCGGGTGTGGGCGATGCGGGACGCCGACGACTGGATCGCGGACGTGCCGCACCTCGCGGTCGGCGGGGTCGGGCACGGGGCGGACCCGGTGGAGCCGGAGTTCGGCGCGCGGCTGCTCTCGGCGGCCGGCGCGAACGGTCACACCGGCTATTTCGAGCCGGGCACGGTGAGCCTGGACAACTTCGCAGCCATAGGGGTCGGCTCGTACCGGAACCTGACCTGCGCGACCGCCGACAGCGCTTGCCAGAGCGGTATTTCCGGCGGCGCCGGGGTCTGACGCGCGTAGAGCGGCGGATTTCGGACCCTTGTACAGGGGCGACGCAGGGGCACGCGCCGCCTACGATGAGGCACATGGGTGATGTTCTGGCCGGAATTCATGCCTCCTGGGAGTTCGAGAGCGACGCCGTCTTCATCCGCTTCGAGCGGGGGATCCGTACACCGAAGCTCTTCCAGGCGCTGGGCGAACGGCATGTCCCGCACGAGGCGTTGGCGTCGGTGACGCTCACCCCGGGCAAGCGGGGCACGGTCGTGCTGCACGCGGAGCCGAGACGGGGCGCCGATCCGCTGATGGAGGCGGCCGCGGGACAGCTTCCGGAGGGAAGCGATCCGTACCGGCTCGTGCTGCCGGCCGAGCGGGAGACGCTCGCCGAGTACTACCGCGACGAGCTGCGGGAACGCCTCGTGGACGGGCGCGGTGGGTACGACGGGACCGGCGGGTACGACGGGCGCGGTGGGTACGACGGGTACGGCGGGACCGGTGACGAACCCGGCGGCGGTTTTCTGGTCGCGGCGCCGCAGGGGCCGCAGTCCTTCAAGGCGTACGACGGGGCGGCGAGCTTCGACGGCGCGTCGGAGGTCTCGTTCCGCTGGTTCTGGACGGGCGCGTCCTCGGAGAAGTGGAAGGCCGGCGACCAGACGTTCGCGGTACGGGACCTCAGCGGGGTCGAGTGGCGCTCGCCGGACGTCTTCGACGGCTACCTGCGCCTGCTGCCCCGCTCCGCGGAACCCCGGCCCGCCCAGGCGGACCAGGACCCGGCGGCCGTGGTCTTCGGCCTCGGCTACGGCCCGGTCCACAAGTCCCTGCCGTTCGCCGCGGCGGTCCTGGCGGCGATCCGGGGCGCGGGGCGGACGCCGGCCCCCGTGGACGCGCTGCCGGAGGCGCGCGACCCGGCGGGGGTCGCGGAGCGGATCCGGCACCTGGGGGAGCTGCACGCGGCGGGGCTTGTGACGGACGACGAGTTCGCGGCGAAGAAGGCGGAGTTGCTGGCGGAGCTGTGAGGGGGCGGGTCCGGTCCGTGGCGTCGAGCCCGTGGGGTCAGGTCCGTAGGGGTCAGGTCCGTAGGGGTCAGGTCCGTAGGGGTCAGGTCCGTAGGGGTCAGGTCCGTAGGGGTCAGGTCCCCGGGACCTCGTCATACTCCGGTATCACCCTTCGCGCGGGCCCTCGGTATGACGTCCGGCGTGGCATGCCCTGCCTAACCTGGGCGGGCCATGAAGAAGACACAGACCTCCCCCGAACTCCTCGGACGCGCGTCGAGACTGGCCGCGCGGCTCGTGCCCACGCGCGGGGCCTTGCGGGCCCTGGGCGTCGCCCTCGCGACGCCGACCGAGCCCGGCGCCCCCTTGCTCGCCGGCGCGCGCAACCGGTGGCTGCGGTTCCTCCCGTACGTCGTCGCGCTCGGCTTCGTCTGCTCGCTCCTCCCCGTCACCGTCACCGTCCTCGTCCAGGACTACGACGTGAACGGCGCCCTCGCCGGAGCGCTCGCCACCGCGCAGACCGCGCCGCTGCTGCTCGCCGTCACCCGTCCCCTCCAGGCCTGGTGGATCATCGGCGTCGCCGATGTCTTCGGCGCGATCGTGCTGCTCGGCGGCGACGGTCCCGATGGCCGGTCCTGGCCGTGGACGCCGATGGTCGTCGTCGGCTACCTCGCTCTGATGCTCGCCCTCGCGTTCCGCGAGTCCCGCAAGGCGCTGCTCGGGGTGTGGCTGGTGACCGGGGCCGCCGGGTTCCTGCTCGTGGCGCTTGCACCGGAGCACGACACCCGGATCCACATCCTCCTCTTCGTCCTGAGCGGGGTCGTCCTGCTCCTGACGGCGACGCTGCGCGAGCGCGGGGACGCCGAGCGCCGTACGCAGGAGGAACGGGCCCGCACCACGCTCCTGGAGGAGCGCGCCCGGATCGCGCGCGAGCTGCACGACGTCGTCGCGCACCACATGTCCGTGATCACCGTGCAGGCGGACTCGGCGCCGTACCGGATCCCGGATCTTCCGGAGGCGGCGCGCGAGGAGTTCACCTCGATCGCCGCGAGCGCGCGGGAGTCGCTCGCGGAGATGCGCCGGTTGCTGGTGGTGCTGCGCAGTGAGGGTACGGAGGGCGAACGGGCGCCGCAGCCGGGTCTGGACCGGGTCCAGCAGCTGATCGAGGCGACGGTACGGGCGGGGGTGCCGGCCGAGTTGTCCATGGCGGCGGAACTCGGGGACGTACCGCAGGCGGTGGATCTGTCGGCGTACCGGATCGTGCAGGAGGCGCTCGCGAACATCGTCCGGCACGCGCCGGGCGCGCCGACGCGGGTGTCGGTACGGGCCGAGGACGGCGGGCTCGTGGTGGTGGTCGTGAACGGGCCCGCTCCGCGGCCCAGTTCGCCGCTGGAGCGTGGGGACGGGACGGGTCACGGGCTTGTCGGCATGCGGGAACGCGTACGGTTGACCGGCGGCACGCTGGACACCGGGCCGCTGCCGGACGGCGGCTTCCGGGTCGCGGCCCGGCTTCCGCTGCGTACGGATACGGGTACGGAGGAGCTGTCGTGACCATCCGGGTGATCATCGTCGACGACCAGGCCATGGTGCGGGCGGGGTTCGCCGCGCTGTTGTCGGCGCAGGCCGACATCGACGTGGTGGGCGAGGCACCGGACGGGCGGCAGGGGGTGGACGTGGCCCGGTCGACGCATCCGGACGTGGTGCTCATGGACGTACGGATGCCGGAGATGGACGGGCTCGCGGCGGCGCGGGAGATCCTGAACCCGCCGGTGGGGGTCGTGCACCGTCCGAAGGTGCTGATGCTGACGACGTTCGACGTGGACGACTACGTGTACGAGGCGCTGCGGGCGGGCGCGTCGGGGTTCCTGCTGAAGGACGCGCCGCCGGCGGATCTGATCGCGGCGGTACGGGTGGTGGCGGGGGGCGAGGCGCTGCTGGCACCGTCGGTGACGCGGCGGCTGATCGCGGACTTCGCGGCGTCGCGGCCGGGGCCGCGGGGGGATCGGGCGGCGTTGCGGTTGAACGGGCTGACGCCGCGGGAGACGGAGGTCTTGGAGCTGATCGCTCGGGGGCTGTCGAACCAGGAGATCGCGGAGCGGCTGGTGTTGGCGGAGCAGACGGTGAAGACGCATATCGGGCGGGTGCTGGCGAAGTTGGATCTGCGGGATCGGGCGCAGGCGGTGATCTTCGCGTACGAGTCGGGGTTGGTGATCCCGGGCGACACGGGGCGCTAGCGCGCGGCCGCGCGGCGGAACGGGCATGGGCCTTGCCCCGGGGGCCCGTTGTGGCCTGCGCCCGGGGGGTGCCGCCGCCCCGCCCACCCCCGTGCGGGCAACCGCCCGCGCCTACCCACCCCGCGCGTGCGGGGGTCCCGCTTTCCCACCCACCCCCCGTGTGGGCAATCGTCCCGCAGGGGCGATGGGGGTCCCCCCTGCTCGAGCGAAGCCGAGAGCTTGGGGGAGGGTGGGCACACGGGACGGCGCCCATGCGGGCGCCTTCCGCACATGCGCCCCCCTGTACCCCGGGGCCGTTGCGCGTGCAGGTACCTCGGGGTGGGGCTAGGGGAACGGGGCGGACGCGCCCGCCAACGGTGCCGTTCCGTTGTGCCCACCCGCCCACAACAGAGCGGCGGGGGCCGCCCCAGCGGGACCGCTGCCCACAACGGGGCGGGGCGGGCGCCCACGTGCCCCCCTGCGGGGGAAAACCCCACCCCCTACCTGGGGTTCGTGCCTCCTCCCGCCCCTACCTGGGTATCACTTGCCACTTGGCGCCCCGGTGTGACGTGTCGTCACCCGTCCTCTTCCTACCTTCCTCTCGCCAACGAACGAGAGACACGAAGAGGGAGGGCGTCGCATGCGTCGCTTTACGAGGGCCCTGGTCACCGCCGCGCTTGCCACGACCGTGGTGGCCGGGACCGCGGGGTGGGCGTCCGGGACGGCGCAGCAGGCCGTGACCGGGGCGCCCGTCGGGGCCGAGGTCTGGCGGCGGGACGGGCTGCCCGACCCCGAGCGGACCAGTCCCGCCGACGTCGCCGCGTTCTTCGACGGCCTCAGCCCCGCCCGCCGGCAGGAGCTCGTGCGGGCTCATCCTTCCGTCGTCGGGAACCTTGACGGCGTTCCCCCTCGGCTGCGGTACCAAGCCAACGCCCGCACCCTCGACGGCCAGTTCGCCGGCCAGCAGGTTCTCGCCGCCGACCCGCGCGGCCGAGGACAGGTCGCCCTCGTCTACGGCGACCTCACCGCCGCCGCGCACGTCGCCGTCGTCGTACCCGGGTCCGACATCGACGCCGGGAACGTCCGGCCCCTCACCGACATGGCCGAGGCCCTCCGCCGCGCCACCCACGGCCGTACCGCCGTCATCGCCTGGGCCGGCTACACCACCCCCGTCGGTGTCGGCGTCGACGCCGCCTCCGGCGATCTCGCCGAGGCCGGGGCCGAGCGGCTGGCCCGGCTGACCGACGGCCTCGCCGCCACCCGAGCCGCCGGGGCGGCCGAGCCGTCCCTGTTCTGCCACAGCTACGGCTCCGTCGTCTGCGGTCTCGCCGCCCACCAGCTCAAGGCCAAGGACCTCGTCGTCTTCGGCTCCCCCGGCATGCGCGCCGCGAGCGTCGGCGCGCTGGGCACCGACGCCCGGGTCTGGGCCGCCAAGGACCCCACCGACTGGATCGACCGGATCCCGAACGTCCGGTTCGCCGGGCTCGGCCACGGCGCCGACCCCACCGACCCCGAGTTCGGCGCCCGCCGCGTCCCCGCCGACGACGCCCGCGGCCACAACGGCTACTTCGCGCCCGGCACGCAGTCCCTCCGTACTTTCGCCGCCATCGCCCAGGGAGACGTCCGATGAGCACGCTGACCACGCTCGCCGCTCGCGTCGAATCCCGTACCCCCGCCCATCGCGACCGCGCCATCGACGGGCTGCGCGCCCTCGCCCTGCTCGCCGTGCCCACCGGGCACTGGCTGCTCGGTGGGTTCACCCTCTCCGCCGACGGCGCCATCCACAACGCCAGCCCGCTCGCCGCCTACGCCGGTCTCGCGCCCGCCAGCTGGATCCTTCAGATGCTGGGGATCTTCTTCCTCGTCGGGGGGTACGCGTCCGTGCTCTCCTACCGGCGGCATCAGGGCACCACCCGCGCCTGGCTCGGCGGGCGGCTCGCCCGGCTCGGCCGGCCCGTCCTCGGTGTCACCGCCGTCTGGGCGGCCCTTCTTCCCCTCCTGCACTACGGGTTCGGGGTGCCCGGCGACACCCTGCGGACCGCCTCCACGCTGGTGATCCAACCGCTCTGGTTCGTCGGGGTGTACACCGTCGTCACCGCCCTCACCCCGCTCTGCGTGCGCGCCGCCCGGCGGGCCGGCGTCTGGGCCGCCGCGCCGCTGCTCGGCTCCGTCGCCGTCGTCGACTTCCTGCGCTACGGGCCGTACGCGGACTCCGTGCCGTCCTGGCTGAGCCTCCTGAACATCCTCCCCGGCTGGCTCTTCGCCTACCAGCTCGGCGTCTCCTGGGGCGAGGGGCGGGTCACCCGGCGCCACGCCTGGGGGCTGCTGCTCGGCGGCGCCGCGCTCTTCGCCGCGCTGCTGCTCGCCTTCGGCTACCCGGCGTCGATGGTCGGCGTGCCGGGCGAGGTCCGCACCAACTCGCACCCGCCGTCGCTGCTCGTCCTCGCCCTCGCCGCCGCACAGAGCGGCGCCGCGATCCTGCTCCGCGACCGGCTCGGGAAGCTCCTGAAGCGGCCCGCGCTGTGGGCGCCGGTCGTGATCGTCAACCTGTCCGCGATGACGATCCTGTGCTGGCATCAGACGGCGATGCTCGCCGCCGCGATCCCCGCCTCGTACGCGGGTGAGATCCCGGGCCTGGTCGGCGCACCGGACTCGGTCGGCTGGATCCTCGCCCGGCTCGCGTGGATGCCGCTCTTCGCCGGGCTGCTGGTCCTGATCGGGCGGTACGCGCGCCGCTTCGAGGCCCCGTGGACGAAGACCGGCCCCGCCCGCCGCACCGTGGCCGGACTTCTCGCGGCGGGGTTCGCGGTCTTCGCCCTGGGGCTCGCGTGACCTCGGCAGAGCCTCTACTCGCGCGCCGCCGACGTGGAGCTCATGTCCGGGTAGCGGTCCCCCGCCACCTGGGCCGCGATCGGCTCCAGTTCGGCCAGCTCCGGGGCGGTCAGCGTGAGCCGGGTCGCCGCCGCGTTCTCCATCAGGCGGCTGCGCTTGCGGGTGCCCGGGATCGGGACGACCGTCAGGCCGTGCACGGCGGCGCGCTGCTGCACCCAGGCCAGGGCGACCTGCGCCACCGTCACACCGTGGTCCGCCGCGATCTTGTGGAGCGGCGCGAGCAGGGCCGTGTTCCGGGCCGCGTTCTCGCCGGTGAACCGCGGCTGGAACTTCCGGAAGTCGCCGCCCGACAGGTCCTTCGAGGCGTCCGCGAACGCGCCGGTCAGAAAGCCCCGGCCCAGCGGCGAGTACGGCACGAAGGTCACCCCGAGCTCCGCCGCCGCGCCCACCGCGCTGCGCTCCACGTCCCGCGAGAACAGCGACCACTCCGACTGCAGGGCCGCGATCGGGTGCACCGCGTACGCCTCGCGCAGCTCCGCGCCGGTCACCTCGCTCAGCCCGAGCTGCTTGACCTTGCCCTCCCGTACCAGCTCCGCCATCGCCCCCACCGACTCCTCCAGCGGGACCTGCGGGTTGCGGCGGTGCATGTAGTACAGGTCGATCGTCTCGATGCCCAGCCGGCGCAGGCTCGCCTCCACGGCCTGCCGGATGTACGCGGGGTCGTTGCGGATGCCCCGGTAGTGCGGGTCGTCGGCGCGCCGCTCGATGGCGAACTTGGTGGCGAGGACGACCTCGTCGCGGTGGCGGGCGAGGAACGGCGCCAGGAACTCCTCGTTGGCGCCGCTGCCGTAGATGTCGGCGGTGTCGATCAGGGTGACGCCCACCTCAAGGGCGGCGTCGAGGGTGTCGCGGGCGGCGGCCTCGTCCGTGTCGCCGTAGAACTCGCTGATGCCCATGGCGCCGAAGCCCTGGACGCCGATCTCGGGTCCGTCCTGGCCGCCGAGCCGTACGGTGTCGATCCTGGTCATGGTCATGAGGTCGTGCCTCCGCAGGTGGTTCCGTAATGACCGATCTTGATGTCGAGCACGGCCAGCGCGTCCTGGAGCTCGCCGATCCGGGAGAGGACGTCACGGCGGGTGGTCTCCAGGAGCTCCCGCCGTTCGTCGCGGGTGTGGTCGCCCTCCCGCACCAGCTCCGCGTACCGCACCATCCCGGCGACCGGCATCCCCGTCAGCCGGAGCTTCCCGACGAACGCCAGCCAGTCCAGGTCGCGCTGGGAGAAGCGGCGCTGCCCGGTGTGCGAGCGGTCGACGTGGGGCATGAGCCCGATCCGCTCGTACCAGCGCAGGGTGTGCGCGGACAGACCGGTCAGGGCGGCGACCTCGCTGATGGTGAAGTGGGCGGCGCTGCTCTCGATCACGCTCATGGTCCCCACGCTAGGACCTTGGAGTGCACTCGAAGCAAGTAGGCTCGGCCCCATGTCGTTGCAGAGCCTGGCGTTGACCGAGAACTGGCCCGTCCCCACGGCGGCCGCCGCCGTCGTCCGCGCGGACGGCACCCTGGCCGGGGCGCACGGCCCCACCGGACAGCGGTTCCCGCTCGCCTCGGTCACCAAGCCGCTGGCGGCGTACGCCGTCCTCGTCGCGTACGAGGAGGGGGCGATCGACCTCGACGAGCCGGCCGGGCCCGAGGGCGCGACGGTCCGGCACCTGCTCGCGCACACCTCCGGGCTCGCCTTCGACGAGCAGCGGGTCATGGCCGCGCCCGGCACCCGCCGGATCTACTCCAACACCGGCTTCGAGGCGCTCGGCGACCATGTCGCCAAGGCGACGGACATCCCCTTCGCCGACTACCTCCACCAGGCCGTCCTGGAGCCGCTGGGGATGACGGCGACGACGCTGGAGGGCTCGCCCGCGAAGGACGGCGTCTCGACGGTGGACGACCTGGTGCGTTTCGCGGCCGAGGTGCAGGCGCCGCGGCTGCTCGACGCGCGGACGGTCGTGGACGCGATGACGGTGACGTACCCCGGTCTGACCGGCATCCTGCCCGGCTACGGGCACCAGCGGCCCAACGACTGGGGGCTCGGTTTCGAGATCCGGGCCGGCAAGGCGCCGCACTGGACGGGCGCTTCGTCCTCGCCGCGTACGTTCGGCCACTTCGGGCAGTCCGGCACGTTCCTGTGGATCGACCCGGACGCGCGCGCCGCGTGCGTGGCGCTGACCGACCGCGCCTTCGGGCCGTGGGCGGTCGAGGCCTGGCCGCCGTTCACGGACGCGGTCCTCGCGGAGCTGCGCGCCGGGGCCTGAGCTAGGGCCTGTCCGGCGGATCAGGGTCGGATAGGCCGCGGCGTCTGGTGCGGTGCATCGCAAGGCGCCGAAGCGCCTCGATAGCGGAGCTATCGGGGTGTTTCGGCAACGCCGCGAGGTGCCGTGCCAGGCGTCGCGGCCCCGGCCATGATCCGCCGGACAGGCCCAAGGCCTCTAGTCGGTCGCGGGGCAGGACTGGGCCGGCAGGGAGCCGTCCGGGCCGGCGAGGATGACCGAGACCAGACCCGCGGGGTGCTGCGAGAAGGCCGTCGTACAGACGATCTGCTGGACGGCGAGCGGATCCAGGTCCGTCACCGGACCCGTGGACCTCACCCGGAACACCGGCAGGCCGTCCTCCCCCAGCTTGACCGCGTCCGGGCTCACGAACAGCTCGTTCGCGCGGGACTCCGGTCCCGGGAGCCGGGTGCGCAGGCCGGCGGCGCGTTCGGCGTCGGTGGGGCCGGCCATCAGGGCGGCGAGCACCTTCAGGGGCTTGCCCGGGTCGTCCTCGGACGCGTCGAGACGCGACTCCGCGCCGGTCACGGGCGTGCCGTCGGGGTGGGTGGGGGTGGGCACCGGCCCGTTCTCCGGTACGCCGTCCCCGTCCCGTACGACCGGCAGCAGACGCCCGTCGCCGCCGACGAAGAAGAGCGTCATCCTGAGCGCGGTCGGCGGGAAGACGGGCACGGCCGCCGCGTCACCGGCCTCGACGACGTCGGTGCCCCGGATGCCGCAGGCCCCGAGGGCGAGGAGCAGGACGAGAGCGGCCGGTAGGCGGCGGTACGCGCGCCCGTTCGCGCGCAGGAACCCGCGGTGCGCGCTCACCCTCCCGCCCCCCTTCCCACTCGCATTCCCGCTCGCGTTCCCCCGCACGTTCGCGCTCACAGCGGGATCCTCACCGTGAAGACGGCCCCGCCGTCGGGGTGGTCGGCGGCGACTACGGTGCCGCCGTGGAGCCGTACGTTCTCCTGGGTGATCGCGAGACCCAGACCGCTGCCGGACGACCGGGTGCGCGCCGGGTCGGCCTTGAAGAAGCGGTCGAAGACGTGCGGCAGCACCTCGGGCGCGATGCCGGGCCCCCGGTCGATCACCTCGGTGACCAGCCAGGGTCCTTCGGTGGACAGCCGTACCGTCACCGGCGGGCGGCCGTGCCGCAGCGCGTTGCCGACCAGGTTGGCGACGACCACGTCGAAGCGGCGCGGGTCGAGCCGGGCGCGGATGCCGGGCTGGAGGTCGGGGACGACCTGGTCCGGGTCGGTCCAGCGGCGGCCCGCCAGGGTCCGGTGGATCGTCTCGGCGACGTCCACCTCGTCCGTGTGCAGCTCGGCCGCGCGCGCGTCGAAGCGGGAGATCTCCATCAGGTCCTCGACGAGGACGGCGAGTTTGACGGTCTCGGCGCTGACCAGCCGGACCGCGCGGGCGGTGTCCGTGTCGAGGGTGGCGGCGTCCTCGTCGAGGACCTCGGTGACGGCCAGCATCCCGGCGAGCGGGGTGCGCAGTTCGTGCGAGACGTCGGAGGCGAACCGGCGGGCGCGGGCCTCGGCGCGCTGGAGCTCCGCGACCGAGCGTTCGAGCGCGGCGGCGGACTCGTTGAACGTCCGGGCGAGATCGGCGAGTTCGTCGCTGCCCTTGGCGTCGATACGGGTGTCCAGCTCGCCCTGTCCCATGCTGTGCGCGGCGCGCCTCAGGTCCCGTACCGGACGCAGCACGCTCCGGGCGGCGATCAGGGCGGGGACGAGCGCGACGGCGATGGCCGGCAGGGCGCCGCCGCGCGCCGCGGCCACCATGGCGTCGATGTTCTGCTGCTCGTTGCTCATGTCCACGACGGCGTAGATGACCAGGCCGGTGGGCCGGGCGTCGGCGCCGGGGCCCGGTCTGAGGAGGGCGGGGACGGCGATCGTGAGGTAGGCGGTGCCGTTCTTGACGACCCGCTGGAAGCCGGCGTGCGTGGTGTCCTGGGTACTGCTCTGGGCACGGGCGCGCAGTTCGGGGGTGAGGACGCTGGAGGTGGGGCGGTCCGTGGAGGAGACCCAGAGGTCGCCGTACTCCGCGTAGACCCGCCAGGGGTGCGGCTTGCCCTGCTTGGCGATCCGGAACAGCTCGTCGCGCAACTGGTCCGGTTCGACGGGCAGTGTGGTGGACAGCGTCCCCACCTGCTCGCGGAAGGCTGCGACGGCGGTGTCCTGGGCCTGTTCGAGGATGGCGTTGCGCGCGGCCCGGTAGGTGAGCGCGGCGGTGGTGACGCAGCCGACGGCGGCGACCAGGAGGAAGGCGAGGACGAGCCGGGTACGCAGCCCGAAGGGGCGGAGGCGGCGCTTCACAGCGGTCCGAAGCGGTAGCCGAAGCCGCGCAGGGTCTGTATGTAGCGGGGCGTCCCTGGGGCGTCCTCGATCTTGTTGCGGAGGCGGCTGACGCAGGCGTCCACGAGGCGGGCGTCGCCGTGGTAGTTGTGCTCCCAGACGTGTTCGAGGAGCTGCTGCCGGCTGAAGACCTGCTCGGGGTGGGCGGTGAGGTGGAGCAGCAGCTTGAGCTCGGAGGGGGCGAGGGCGAGGCGCTCGCCGGACTTGGCGACGGTGAGGCCGACCCGGTCGACGGCGAGCGAGCCGTGGAACTCGACGGCGGGCCGGCCGGCGCCGGGCTCCTCGATGCGGCGCAGGACGGCGCGGATACGGGCCTCGATGACCTCGGTGCGGGCGGGTTTGACGATGTAGTCGTCGGCGCCGGCCTCCAGGCCGATGACGACGTCGAAGTCGTCACCGCGTGCGGTGAGCATGATGACCGGCAGCTGGCTGGTCTCCCGGACCCGGCGGCAGACCTGGACGCCGTTCATGCCGGGCAGCATCAGGTCGAGCAGCACCAGGTCCGGCTGGAACTCCGCGAGCAGCACGAGCCCCGCCTCGCCGGTCGCGGCGGCCCGTACCTCGTGTCCTCGGCGCCGCAGGCCGAGTTCGACCCCTTCGCGGACGGAGGGGTCGTCTTCTATGAGGAGCACGCGAGGCATTCGAGCAGTATCCCAAGGTGAGGAGGGGCGGGACGGGGCGGGGATTTGTCCGGGTGCGGGGGTGCCTCGTGCTCAGCCGCGCCGCGCGAGCGCGCGCCCGCGCCGGGCGACGGTCGTCAGCAGGGCGCTGACCTCCGTGAGCCGGAGCGGCCGGGCCAGCAGTGCGAAGACCGCGAGGACGGCGAGGCCGCCGGCCAGGGTGGCGGGCAGCGCGCCCGCCGGGGCGGTGGTGTCGGCGACGAGCAGTCCGAACCCGGCGGCGGGGGCGGCGGCGAGGAGCAGCCGCGCGAGGGAGCCGACGGCTCGGGGCGCGGTCCCGGGGTCCCCGTGCGCACCACGCAGGCGGCGGCGCAGGACGTACGCGGTCGCCGCCCAGCCCGCCCAGAGCGCCACCGAGTAGCCGGCCGCCATGCCCGCCACCACCCAGGTCGGGGGCAGGAGCCGGTACGCGGTCAGGGACAGGGCCGCGTTCAGCGCCGCGATCACCAGGTTCAGGAGGAAGGGCGTCCGGGTGTCGCGCAGCGCGTAGAAGGCACGGGTGCAGACGTACTGGCCCGAGAAGGCGATAAGCCCCGGTGCGAAGGCCATCAGGATCCAGGCCATCGCCCGGATGTCGTCCGCGCCGGTCCTGCCGTACTGGAAGACCAGGCCCATCAGCGGCACCGCGAGCGCGAACAGCGCGCAGGCCGCCGGGACGACCGCCGCCGACGCCGTGCGGAGCCCGTACGAGACGTCCCGCCGCACCCCCGCCAGGTCGCCGTCCGCCGCCGCCCCGCTCATCCGCGGCAGCAGCGCCGTCACCAGGGAGACGGTGACGATGCCGTGCGGCACGGCCCACAGCAGATAGGCGTTGTTGTACGCGGCGAAGCCGAAGCCGCCGCCCCCGCCCAGGGCCTCCGCGCGCTGCCCCGCCGCCGTCGCGAACGTGGTCGTCACCCAGTACGCGGCCTGGTTGGTGAGGACGAGCAGCACCAGCCACCCGGCCGACCGCAGCGGCGCGGTGAGCCCGCTGCCGCGCAGGTCGAAGCGCGGGCGCCAGCGGAAGCCGGCGGCCCGGAGGGAGGGGACGAGCGCGAGGGCCTGGAGCGCGATGCCCGCTGTCGTACCCCAGCCGAGCAGCGCGGTCTCCCCCGCCGTGAGGTCCCCGCCCACCGCCGTCACCAGGTACAGCCCGAAGACGGCGATGACGACGACGTTGTTGAGGACCGGCGTCCACATCATCGCGCCGAACCGGCCGCGCGCGTTGAGGACCTGGCCGAGCAGGGTGAAGAGGCCGAGGAAGAATATCTGCGGCAGGCAGTACCGTGCGAAGGCGACCGTCATCGACTCCCGCGCGCCCGTGTAGTCGGTGTACGCGTCGACGATCGCCGGGGCCGCGAGGACCGCGCCCGCCGTGAGGACGAGCAGCGCGCAGACGCAGACGGTGAGGAGGCGGTCGGTGTAGGCGACGCCGCCGTCCTCGTGCTCCTTGGCCGCCTTCACCAGCTCCGGGACGAAGACCGCGTTGAGCGCGCCGCCGAGGAGCAGCATGTAGACGATGGTCGGGATCGAATTGCCGACCGCGTACCCGTCGGCGATCCCGCCGACGCCGAGCGCCGCCGCGACGATCGCCGAGCGGACGAATCCGGTGGCCCGCGAGACCAGCGACCCGGCGGCCATGAGCGCGCCGCTGCGCAGCACGGACGGCGCGGCACGGTCCTTGGCCTCGCCCGCCTCCACCAGGGTCGTCGTCATCGGCGGGCCAGGTACGCCTGGAACGCCCGGTACAGCGCGTGGTTGGTCGTGCCGGCCAACGGTGTCTCCCACTCCCCCAGCGTCTCGACGGCCTGCCCGCCCGTGCCGAGCTTCCAGCGCAGCAGCCCGTGGGCGCGGTCGTCCGGGTCAAGAGTGGAGGGTATCCCGCGCATGTCGTAGACGTCCGCGCCGACCGCGTGGGCGTCCAGCAGCATCCGCCACTGCAGGGCGTTGGAGGGGCGGACCTCGCGGCGGTGGTCGGCGGAGGCGCCGGTCTGGTACCAGACCCGCTTCCCCACCGTGATCATCGTGTGGGCGGCCAGGGTCTCGCCCTCGTGGCGGGCGAGATAGAGCTTCATCCGGCCGGGCTGCTCGGCGTTGAGGACCGCGTACTGGCGTTCGTAGTACGCGAGGGAGCGGCCGAGCCGGAAGCCGTCGCGTTCCTCGGTGATCCGCAGGAGCCGGTAGAAGTCGGGCAGGTCGGCCGCCGAGCCGACGACGATCTCGACCCCGGACTTGCGGGCCTTGCGGACGTTGCGCCGCCACTCCTGGTTGAGGCCGTTCCACAGGTCGTCGGAGCTACGCCCGGCGAGCGGGACCCGGTAGACGTGACGGGGCTGGGCGTCGGCGCCGTCGGACTCGCCGGTGGAGTCGCCGCCGCAGCGGCGCCAGCCGCGCGAGCGGAGCCGTTCGGCGACGGCGGTGCCGAGCGGGTCGACCTCGTCGGCGAGGACGTCGGCGAGCCGCCGGCCCGGCCCGGTGTGCGCCTTGAGGGTGGCGGCGTTCCAGCTGCGGAAGGCGGGCGTGGGGCCGATGCGTACGGCGAAGGCCCCGGCGGCGCGCAGGTGCTGGAGCAGCGGGGTGAGCCAGCCGTCGACGTCCGGGTCGGACCAGTCGGCGACCGGCCCCTCGGGGAGGTACGCGAAGAACTTGCGGGTGCCGGGGAAGGGGCGCAGCAGGACGAGTGCGGCGCCGGTCGGTGCGGCGCCGGACTGCGGTCCCCAGGCGAGGAGTTGGTGGCGCCAGCCGTCCTTGACGCCGGCCCAGGAGGGGCACTGGAGGAAGCTGGGGCCCGCGTCGCTCCGGGCGAGGAGGGCGCGGTACGTCTCGACGGTGACGGGCTCCAGGCGGGTGGTCTGCGGCGGTGCGGCCGTCACGAGCAGAGCTGACACAACGTGAGCCTCCTTGTTCCGCCCCGCGTTCGGGGGCCGCCCCTCGGTCGGGGCCGCCCCCTCGGTCGGGGGGCGCACAGGATGTTCACAGCCGTCCTTGACCGCGCCGCACGTCGTGTGTGACCGGAGTGTGACCGTTCCTCCGCAGCCCCTGTCACAGAGCCTGCGGGGGCCGTTCGGCGGCCTACAGTCCGGGCATCCCACACTTTTTTCCGGAGGCCTCCGTGACTCGCCCAGTGACTCCCGCACGCACCCGAATACGCCAGACGCTCGCGGCCGTCGCCCTCTGCGGCTCGCTCACCGCCTGTACGGCGGGGGCGGTCGGCGCATCCCGTACGAACGAGAGCGCGGAGGCGGCCCCGGAGGCGGCGGCGACGGTGACCGTCGTGCGCCCGGCGGCCGGGCGGACCGTGACCGTGACGGCGGCGGGCGGCAGGCTGACGACGGTGAAGGTCGTCGACGCCGAGGGCGGTGTGCTGGTGGGCCGTACCGGCGCCGACGGGACGTCCTGGGTCTCGGACCGGAAGGCGGTGCCGGGCACCTCGTACCGGGTGGAGGCGACGACCCGTACGGCGGGCGGGAAGGAGACGTCGGCCCGCTCGACGTTCAGGACCGCCCCGGCCTCACAGGTCAACAAGCTGACGCTGGCGCCCGGGAAGAACACCACGGTCGGGGTCGCGCAGCCGCTGTCGATCGTCTTCGACCGGCCGGTGACGAACAAGGCCGAGGTGGAGAAGCAGCTCAAGGTGACGACCTCGAACGGCGCCGTCGGGTCGTGGGGCTGGCTGAAGGACTGGTCGGGCAAGGACCGGGTGGACTGGCGGCCGAAGGAGTACTGGAAGCCGGGCACCCGGGTGGATCTGGACGCGACGCTCGACGGGACGGACTCGGGCGGGGGCTGGTTCGTACGGGACTACCGGACCGGGTTCACGGTCGGGGGCGCGAAGCAGGTCGTCAAAGTGGACCTGGACCGCAAGAGGCTGGTCCTGGAGCGGGACGGGCGGGCCGTGCGCACGATCCCCGTATCGGGCGGGACACCCGGCGGCGACAAGCGGTCGTGGCGGGGTACGGCGGTGCTGATGGCGAAGGAGGGCACGATCAACATGAACTCGGAGACGGTCGGGCTCGGCGACGCGTACGACAAGATGGTCGACTACTCGATGCGGCTCACCTGGTCGGGGATGTACGCGCACGCGGCGCCCTGGAACGCGGCGAACTTCGGGCGCGCGAACCGGAGTTCGGGGTGCATCGGGATGAGCGACGCCGACGCGGCGTGGTTCTACGGCCAGGTCCGGGCCGGGGACCCCTTCGAGATCAGGGGCGCGGACACGAAGGGCACGGTGGCGGAGGGCAACGGCTACGGCGCGTGGAACGTGAGCTGGGAGGACTGGCGAGCCAAGAGCGCGGCGGGCCGCTGAAGCGGCCGGGGGGCGGGGGCGTGGGCGCGGGGCCGGGGGGCGTGGCCGACGAGCTTGAGCGTGCGGGTCCACGGGGCGTGGGGGACGCGGCGGACCGCGCCCGCCAGGGCGCCGCTCCGTTGTGCCCACCCGTTCCTCCCCCTAGGGCCTCGCCCTGGGGGGACCCCCGCCGCGGCACGAATGCCCACACCGGCACCCGCCGTCAGGCCGCCCGCATCTCCCAGAGGAGGAGTTCCGCGTCCGACGTGGCCAGGACCGCGAGATCCTGGGCGTCGGTGACGCGGGCCGCGTCACCGGGGGCGAGTTCCTCGCCGGCCAGCCGGACCGTGCCGCGCACCACGTGCGCGTAGACGAGGTCCGCGTCCGGGACCGCGGTGCGCTCGCCCTGCTCCAGGCGGCGGACGTGCAGCATCGAGGCCGCCTCGGGGAGGGCGTACGGGGTGGAGTCGGCGATGCCCCGGACGATCTCGTACGCGGGGTCGCCGCCGGGCTCCAGCGGGGCGAGCCACATCTGGACGAAGACCAGCGGCACGTCGGCGTCGTTGCGCTCCTCGTGCCGTACGCCCGCGGCGGAGCTGAGCCGCTGGACGTCGCCGGGCCGGACGACCGTGGTGTGGCCGGCGGCCGTGTCGTGGTGCGTCAGCTCGCCCTCCACGACCCAGGTGACGATCTCGGTGTGCCGGTGCGGGTGCTCGTCGAACCCGGCGCCGGGCGCGAGCCGCTCCTCGTTGCAGGCGAGCACGGCGCCGAAGCGGAGGTTGTCGGGGTCGTAGTGGGCCCCGAAGGAGAAGGCGTGCCGGGTCTCGATGCCGGCGTCGGCGTCACCACCGGGGTAGCGGTCACCGGCGCGCTGGATACGAATCACGGGGTTACGGTATTGCCTCGCCGCCACAACCCCCAGGCAGCACCCGCGCGCATCCCGCTATGCCGATGAGGCACCCTTAGTCCGTGTCTGAACCCACGAACGCCGCCCATCCCCACTCCGCCACCCTGAAGCGCCTCGAACAGTCCTCCGGGCGGCTTGCCGCCGATGCCATTGCCCGTATGGACCAGACGCTGCCGTGGTACCGGGCGATGCCGCCCGAGAACCGGTCGTGGATCGGTCTGGTCGCCCAGGCCGGTATCGCCGCGTTCACCGAGTGGTTCCGGCACCCGGAGACCCCGCAGGCCATCTCCACCGACGTGTTCGGGACCGCTCCCCGCGAGCTGACCCGGGCCATCACCCTGCGGCAGACCGTCGAGATGGTCCGGACCACCATCGAGGTCATGGAGACGGCGATCGAGGAGGTCGCCGCCCCCGGCGACGAGTCCATCCTCCGCGAGGCCCTCCTCGTCTACGCCCGGGAGATCGCCTTCGCGACCGCCCAGGTCTACGCCCAGGCCGCCGAGGCCCGCGGCGCCTGGGACGCCCGCCTGGAGTCGCTCGTCGTCAACGCGGTGCTCTCCGGGGAGGCCGACGAGGGCGCCGTCTCCCGCGCCGCCGCCCTCGGCTGGAACTCCCCCGAGCACGTCTGCGTGATCCTCGGCACCGCCCCCGACGGCGACAGCGAGCTGACCGTCGAGGCCATCCGCCGCGCCGCCCGGCACGCCAAGCTCCAGGTCCTCACCGGCGTCCTCGGCAACCGGCTCGTCGTCATCGCCGGCGGCAACGACAACCCGCTCGCCGTGGCGAAGGCGCTGATCGGGCCGTACGCCGCCGGTCCGGTCGTCGCCGGACCCGTCGTCCCCGACCTGCTCGCCGCGACCCGGTCCGCGCAGGCCGCCGCCGCCGGGCTCAAGGCGTGTACGGCCTGGCAGGACGCCCCGCGGCCGGTCCTCGCGGACGATCTCCTGCCGGAGCGCGCCATCGCCTCCGACCCGTCGGCGCGCGAGCAGCTGGTGGAGGAGATCTACAGACCGCTGGAGGAAGCGGGCTCGGCGCTGCTGGAAACTCTGAGTGTCTACTTGGAGCAGGCGAGCAGCCTGGAAGGCGCGGCGCGGATGCTCTTCGTGCACCCGAACACCGTGCGCTACCGGCTTCGACGTGTGACAGACGTCACCGGCTGGTCACCCTCCGATGTCCGGTCCGCGTTCACGCTGCGGATCGCGCTCATCCTGGGGCGCTTGGCCGACGGAGATTCGCAATCCTAGACTTTTGTCGAACACCAACAATTACCCCGACGGTTCTTCGTCCTAGTCCCCACGGGCGCCAAGAGCCGTCCCCAAGAGAGAGTGTGAGGGTGCTCGTACTCGTCGCTCCCGGCCAAGGCGCCCAGACGCCCGGCTTCCTGACTCCCTGGCTCGAACTCCCCGGTGCCGCCGACCGTGTCGCGGCCTGGTCCGAGGCCATCGGACTCGACCTCGCCCACTACGGCACGAAGGCGGACGCGGACGAGATCCGTGACACCGCCGTGGCCCAGCCGCTCCTCGTCGCCGCCGGACTGCTGTCCGCCGCCGCGCTCGCGGAGGCCGTCCCCGGCCTCGCCCCCGGCGCCGTCGCGGGCCACAGCGTCGGCGAGATCACGGCCGCCGCGTTCGCCGGTGTCCTCGACGAGGCAGCCGCGCTGCGTCTCGTACGGACGCGTGGTCTGGCGATGGCCGAGGCCGCCACGGTCACCGAGACCGGCATGTCCGCGCTGCTCGGTGGCGATCCCGAGGTGACCGTCCCGCACCTGGAGAAGCTCGGCCTGACCCCGGCCAACGTCAACGGCGCCGGCCAGATCGTGGCCGCCGGCACCCTGGAGCAGCTGGCCGCGCTGGACGCGGACAAGCCCGAGGGTGTCCGTCGCGTCGTCGCGCTGAAGGTCGCCGGCGCGTTCCACACGCACCACATGGCCCCGGCGGTGGCGAAGCTGGCGGCCGCCGCGAAGGAGCTGACGGTCTCCGCGCCGACCCTCCGCTACGTCTCCAACAAGGACGGCCAGGTCGTCACCGAGGGCGCGGAGGTCATCTCCCGGCTCGTCGGCCAGGTCGCCAACCCGGTCCGCTGGGACCTGTGCATGGAGACCTTCAAGGAGCTGGGCGCGACGGCGCTGATCGAGGTGTGCCCCGGCGGCACCCTGACCGGTCTCGCCAAGCGCGCGCTCCCGGGCGTCAAGACCGTCGCCCTGAAGACCCCCGACGACCTCGACGCGGCCCGCACGCTCGTCGCCGAGCAGACTGCAGCCTGAGAAGGAGCCGTAGAGCATGTCGAAGATCAAGCCCAGCAAGGGCGCCCCGTACGCGCGGATCATGGGTGTCGGCGGCTACCGCCCCACCCGGGTCGTGCCGAACGAGGTGATCCTCGAGACGATCGACTCGTCCGACGAGTGGATCCGCTCGCGCTCCGGCATCGCCACCCGCCACTGGGCCTCCCCCGAGGAGACCGTGACCGCGATGTCGGTCGAGGCCTCCGGGAAGGCCATCGCCGACGCCGGGATCACCCCGGAGCAGATCGGCGCGGTGATCGTCTCCACGGTCTCGCACTTCAAGCAGACCCCGGCCGTCGCCACCGAGATCGCCGACAAGATCGGCGCCGGCAAGCCGGCCGCGTTCGACATCTCCGCCGGCTGCGCGGGCTTCGGCTACGGCCTGACCCTCGCGAAGGGCATGATCGTCGAGGGTTCGGCGGAGCACGTCCTCGTCATCGGCGTCGAGCGGCTGAGCGACCTGACCGACCTGGAGGACCGCGCGACGGCCTTCCTGTTCGGCGACGGCGCCGGCGCGGTCGTGGTCGGCCCGTCCGACGTGCCGCACATCGGCCCCACGGTGTGGGGTTCGGAGGGCGACAAGTCCGAGACGATCAAGCAGACCGTGCCGTGGGACGAATTCGCCATCGGCGATGTCTCCAATCTTCCCCTCAACGAGCAGGGTGAGATCAAGTTCCCCGCCATCACGCAGGAGGGTCAGGCGGTCTTCCGCTGGGCCGTCTTCGAGATGGCGAAGGTCGCCCAGCAGGCGCTGGACGCCGCCGGAATCTCGGCGGACGACCTGGATGTCTTCATTCCGCACCAGGCGAACATGCGGATCATCGATTCGATGGTGAAGACTCTCAAGCTGCCGGAGCACGTCACGGTCGCGCGTGACGTCGAAACCACCGGCAACACCTCGGCCGCCTCGATTCCGCTCGCGATGGAGCGGCTTCTGGCGACCGGCAAGGCGAAGAGCGGCGACACGGCGCTCCTCATCGGCTTCGGGGCGGGTCTCGTCTTCGCCGCGACGGTCGTTACTCTCCCCTAGGCACCCCCGGATCTTCCGGAAGCCGTTTACCGAAGCAATCACAGAAGGAGCGCCAACATGGCCTTCACCCAGGAAGAGATCGTCAAGGGTCTTGCCGAGATCGTCAACGAGATCGCCGGCATCCCGGTCGAGGACGTCCAGCTGGACAAGTCCTTCACCGACGACCTCGATGTCGACTCCCTGTCCATGGTCGAGGTCGTTGTGGCCGCCGAAGAGCGCTTCGAGGTCAAGATCCCGGACGAGGACGTCAAGAACCTCAAGACGGTCGGCGACGCGACCGACTACATCCTGAAGCACCAGGGCTGATTCGGCCCCTGCTGACCCGGTCAGCCACCCGGCGGTGGCGCCGTATTCCGACCATCACACACATGGAGAACGAATTCCTGTGAGCTCGACCAATCGCACTGTGGTCGTCACCGGTATCGGCGCAACCACACCGCTGGGTGGCGACTCCGCATCGACCTGGGAAGGTCTGATCGCGGGACGCTCCGGCGTCAAGGCTCTCGAGGGCGAACGATTCGCCGAACTGCCGGTCCAGATCGCGGCGCCCGCCGCGGTGGACCCGGGCGACGTTCTGCCCCGCCCGCTCGCCCGCAAGCTGGACCGCTCGGCGCAGTTCGCGCTGATCGCGGCCCGTGAAGCGTGGGCCGACGCGGGCTACACCGCCCCGGCCGGTGAGGACGACAGCATCGCGCCCGAGCGGCTCGGCTCCGTCATCGCCTCCGGCATCGGCGGTGTCACGACTCTGCTCGACCAGTACGACGTCCTGAAGGAAAAGGGCGTCCGCCGCGTGTCCCCGCACACCGTGCCGATGCTGATGCCGAACAGCCCCTCCGCCAACGTCGGCCTGGAGGTGAACGCCCGGGCGGGCGTGCACACCCCGGTCTCCGCGTGCGCGTCGGGTGCCGAGGCGATCGGCTACGCCGTCGAGATGATCCGTACGGGTCGCGCCGACGTGGTCGTGGCCGGCGGTACCGAGGCGGCGATCCACCCGCTGCCGATCGCGGCCTTCGCCAACATGATGGCGATGTCCAAGAACAACGACGAGCCGACGAAGGCCTCGCGTCCGTACGACACGGGCCGGGACGGCTTCGTGCTCGGCGAGGGCGCGGGTGTGGTGATCCTCGAGTCCGAGGAGCACGCGAAGGCCCGTGGCGCGCGGATCTACTGCGAGGTGCTGGGGCAGGGCCTGTCGGCCGACAGCCACCACATCGCGCAGCCCGAGCCGACCGGCCGGGGCATCGCGGCCGCGATGCAGAACCTGCTGGACGCGACGGACCTGAAGCCGGCCGAGGTCGTGCACCTCAACGCGCACGCGACGTCGACGCCGCAGGGTGACGTCGCCGAGATCAAGGCGCTGCGCAAGGTGCTCGGCGACGACCTGGACCATGTCGCGATCTCCGCGACGAAGTCGATGACGGGTCACCTGCTCGGTGGCGCGGGCGGCATCGAGACCGTCGCGACGGTCCTGGCGCTGCACCACCGCCTGGCCCCGCCGACGATCAACTGCGACGACCTGGACCCGGCCGTGGAGGCGGACATCGTCCGCGACCAGCCCCGCGAGCTCCCGCAGGGCACGATCGCCGCGATCAACAACTCCTTCGGCTTCGGCGGCCACAACGTGGTGCTGGCCTTCCGCACCATCTGACCCGAAGTCACGCATGAGGCCCACCCCCGGGCACGGGGTGGGCCTCTGCCACGCCCGCGGTCGCGGCCGGACGGAGTCCGGCACAGCGCTCCGAAGCCCGCGAAGCGGCGCGAGGGGCGCACGAGGAAGGGGCCAACTCCTTCGGCTTCGGCGGCCACAACGTGGTGCTGGCGTTCCGCACCATCTGACCCGAAGTCACGCATGAGGCCCACCCCCGGGCGGGGGTGGGCCTTCGGCGTTCCGGCCCGGGGCCGTTGCGCTGTGCAGGGCCCTTGGGGTGGACGGACGGGCACGGGGCGGACGCGCCCGCCAGGGCGCCGCTCCGTTGTGCCCACCCTCCCCCGGACTTCGTCCGGGGGAACCCCCATCGCCCCAGCGGATCAGACGACCTGGTGCAGCCAGCGGACCGGGGCGCCCTCGCCGGCGTAGCGGAAGGGTTCCAGTTCGTCGTCCCAGGGCTTGCCGAGGAGTTTGGCGATCTCCGCCTCCAGCTCCGTCTCGCCGCGCACGGAGCGGGCGAGGGCGGCCCGCAGGCGGTCCTCCGGGATCAGGATGTCGCCGTGCATGCCGGTGACCGCGTGGAAGATGCCGAGTTCGGGGGTGGCGCTGTAGCGCTCGCCCTCGGCGGTCGGGCACGGCTCCGCGGTGACCTCGAAGCGGAGCATCTGCCAGCCGCGCAGCGCGGAGGCCAGTTTGGACGCCGTACCGGTTTCGCCCCGCCAGGAGAACTCGGCTCTCCACGTGCCGGGCGACGCAGGCTGGCGGATCCAGTCGAGCTGGACCCTCGCACCGAGGACACCCGCGACCGCCCATTCGACGTGCGGGCACAGCGCGCGCGGTGCGGAGTGTACGTACAGGACTCCACGTGTCGTCACCGGGACCTCCAGTGTGGGACGAGGTTCGCCTTTCCCAGCGGCCTCAGTAAACAGCATCGGGAGTAAAGTCCGTAAACCCCCGAAAAGGGGACAGCATGTGACGTGATGTAATTTACCGGAGCCGATTGGCAAAGGTGCCTCTGGTTCGACGGGGGAAAAGCTACCGTGCCGCACCGCCCTTGGGGTGACGTACGGTCGGTCCGGGGGCCGGTGGACACGAAGCTTTCACTCGCCAGGACGCCGACCGGATGCGGGAGAAGGGCCAGGGGGATGCGCGGGAGCCGACGATTCCGTACCACCGTCGCCGCGGCGGGGGCCGTGGCGCTGCTGTGCGCGGGCGTCCTGACGGGGTGTGAGACGGCGGAGCCCGCCGCGGAAGCCGCGCGGAAGATGGCGCCGACACCACGGCCGACCCCGCTCTGGGACCGTACGCCCGCCTCCGTCGCCGCCGTCGGCGACTCCATCACCCGCGCCTTCGACGCCTGTACGGTCCTGGCGGACTGCCCGGAGGCCTCCTGGGCGACCGGCACGGACACCGGGGTCAACAGCCTGGCGCTGCGGCTCCTCGGCCCCGAGCGGGTCGGCGAGCGCAGCTGGAACCTGGCGCGGACCGGGGCCCGGATGGCGGAGCTGCCCCAGCAGATGGCGCGGGCGGGCGCCCGCAGGCCGGAGCTGGTGACGGTGATGATGGGCGCCAACGACGCCTGCCGGGACCGGGCCGAACTGATGACCCCGGTCGCCGAGTTCCGCGCGGACTTCGAGGCGTCGCTCGCGAGTCTGCGGGCCGCCGCGCCCAAGGCGCAGGTGTACGTGTCGAGCGTGCCGGACCTGAAGCGGCTGTGGGCGCAGGGCAAGGGCAGCCCGATGGGCCGGCAGGTCTGGAAGCTGGGGATCTGCGCCTCGATGCTTGCCGACGCCGAGGATCTGAGCGCACCGGCCGAGCGGCGCCGGACGGCGGTACGGGACCGGGTGGTGGCGTACAACGAGGTCCTGGCGGAGGTCTGCGCGAAGGACGAGCGCTGCCGGTACGACGGCGGGGCCGTGTTCGGCTTCCGCTTCGACGGCGGGCAGCTGAGTCCGTGGGACTGGTTCCATCCCAGCAGGAACGGGCAGGCGCGGCTCGCGGAGCTGGCACATCGGCAGGTGACGGCCTCGGAGCCGCCCGCGAAGGGTTCCGGATCATGAGGATCACCCGGGAGCCCTTCGGTTCGGCCGACGGCACGGACGTGTCGCGCTGGACGCTGGAGCGGGGCGCCGTGCGGGTGCGGGTGCTGACGTACGGCGGCATCGTGCAGTCCGTGGTGACGCCGGACCGGGACGGCGTGCCGGGCGAGTCGGTCCTCGGGTTCCCGGATCTGACGGGCTATCTGAAGCATCCGGAGCTGTACTTCGGCGCTCTGGTGGGGCGTTACGCCAATCGGATCGCGGGCGGGTCGTTCGCCCTCGACGGCACGGCGTACCGGCTGGCCCGGAACGGCGGGCCGAACTGCCTGCACGGCGGGGAGCGCGGCTTCGACAAGCACGTGTGGGACGCGGAGGAGGTCACCTCGGGCGTACGGCTCTCCCGGGTGAGCCCGGCCGGTGAGGAGGGCTTCCCCGGCCGCCTGAAGGTCTCGGTGAGCTACCGGCTGCGGGAGGACGGGGCGCTGTGCATCGGCTACCGGGCGGTGACGGACGCGCCGACGGTCGTGGCGTTGACGAACCACGCGTACTGGCGGCTCGGCGGCGGGGCGCACGAGCTGCGGGTCGCAGCGGACCGCTGGACGCCGACCGACGAGACGGGGGTCCCCACCGGGGCGTTCGCCGAGGTCGCGGGCACGGAGCTGGACTTCCGTACCGGCAGGCCGCCGGCGATTCCGCTGGACCACAACTTCGTCCTCGACGGGGGCGGTTCGCCGGCCGCCGAGCTGTACGCGCCGGACACCGGGCGGGCGGTGGGCGTGGACACGACCGAGCCCGGGCTCCAGGTGTACGCGAACCCGGAGCTCGGCGGGGTCGCACTGGAGACCCAGCACTTCCCGGACTCGCCGAACCGGCCGGAGTTCCCGTCGACGGTGCTGCGGCCGGACGAGGTGTACATGTCCACGACCGTGTACCGCTTCGGCACGCGCTGAACGACGCACCGAACGGCACGCCGAACCAAGCGGCGAAAGCGACGCTCTCCGAGACGATCTCCGGAATGTCCGGGGAGCCCGAAGATCGCCGGGCCCCGCGGGAACGTCGAGCACCCAAGAGCCACGGGGGGCGGGTGGCGAGGTGACGCTGCGGCCGGTCGAAGGCGCCGACCTCGGCGAACGACGTGCTGCAGCCCCGGGGCGGCTGTCAGGTTCCGCCCCGGGGCCGGTCATGAGGGTGTTCCCCGGCCTCAGATGTCCAGCGTGGCCGTGAGGCGCGCGTCGGTCAGCGAGTGGGCGGCCCGCACCTCGTACGTGCCGGCGACGCAGGACCAGTCGCCCTTCTCCTCGTCCCAGACCTCGAAGGCGCGGCGGGGCAGCGCGATCGTGGTCTCGACGCTCTCGCCGGGGCCCGCCGCGACGCTCGCGAAGCCGGCCAGCCAGCGGGCCGGGCGCTCCACGGTCGTGCTCCGCGCGCTGTCAGGCACGGTCGACTGCGGCGCCAGGTAGACCTGGACGACCTCGCGGCCGGTGCGGCTTCCGGTGTTGGTGATCCGGACCTTCGCCTCGGTGGGGGTGACTTCGAGGGAGTCGTACGTCCAGGTGGTGTAGCCGAGGCCGTGGCCGAAGGGGTACGCGGGGGTGGTGCCGGCCTTGTCCCAGGCGCGGTAGCCGATGAAGACGCCCTCGGCGTAGGCGAGTTCGCCGTCGGTGGGGGTGACCTCGGTGACCGGGACGTCGGCGAGGGCGACGGGCCAGGTGGTGGGGAGCCGGCCGCCGGGCTCCTCGGCGCCGGTGAGGACGTCGGCGAGCGCGTCGCCGCCCTCCTGGCCGGGGAACCAGCTGAGCAGGATCGCGGCGACCTCCTCGCGCCAGGGCATCTCGACCGGGGAGCCGGCGTTGACGACGACGACCGTGTTCGGGTTGACGGCGGCGACGGCCCGGACCAGCTCGTCCTGGCGGCCCGGCAGGCCGAGGTCCTTGCGGTCGAAGCCCTCGGACTCGACGCGCTCGGTGGTGGCGACGACCACGACGGCGGTGTCGGCGGCGCGGGCGGCCTCGACGGCTTCGGCGATCAGTTCGCCGGGGTCGCGGCGCGGCCCGAGGTGGACGAAGGAGAACATGACGGCCGGCAGCGGGGCGGCGAACTCCTTGTCGAGGGTGTGGAGCAGGGAGACCTCGACGGTCTGGCCGGCGGTGAGGGCGACCTTGGCCCGCTCGACGGGGGAGCCGAAGAACGCCTCGAAGGGGTCGGTCTCGGGGCCCATCGTCTGGACGCCGTCGAAGACGCTCTCCCCTGCGATGCGGAGGGTGTAGGCGCCGAGGCCGCGGGTGCCGAAGGAGTGCTCGCCGGACTCGCGCGGGGTGAAGGTGCCGACGACCTCGATGGAGGCGAGGGTCTCGTGGGTGGCGCCGGCCGGGAGGTCGTCGCCGATCCACTGGACCTGGCCGTTGGGCAGGGTGCCCTCGCCGAGGATGTCGCCGGCGGCGTCGCGGCAGATCGCGCGGAGGGTGAAGCCCTGGTCGGCGGGGGTGAGTTCGTCGCTCGGGTCGGCGCCGATCGTGAAGGTCAGGGCGCCGTCGGGCAGGGCGGCGGTGAGGCCGTCGAGCGGGGAGACGGTGTGGTCGGGGAAGACCTGGGCGGAGCCGCCGCCGAGGACCCGGGCGTCGCGGGCGGCGGCGCCGACGAGGGCGACGGTGCCGGGCTTCAGGGGGAGCGCGCCCTCGTTCCGTACCAGGACGAAGCCGCGGCGGGCGATCTCGCGGGCGAGCGCGTCGCCGTCGATGGCGGCCGGGGGCTCGGCGACGACCGGCGGGGCGCCTTCGAGGGCGCCGACGCGGGCGGCGAGCCGCAGCACGTTCCGTACGGCCGCGTCGACGGCCGACTCCTCGACCTCGCCGGCCCGGACGGCGGCGGCGAGCGCCTCGCCGTATACGGTCTGCGGTCCTGGCATGGCGACGTCGAGGCCGCCCTCGATGTCGCCCTTGGTGGAGCGGGCGGCCATCCAGTCGGAGACGTTGTAGCCGTCGAAGCCCCACTCGCCGCGCAGGACCTCGTTGACGAGGTAGCGGTGCTCGGTCATCGTCGCGCCGTTGACCTGGTTGTAGGCGGTCATGATGCCCCAGGGGTGGGCGTTCTTGACGATGGCCTCGAAGGGCGCGAGGTAGAGCTCGCGCAGCGGGCGCGGGGCGATCGTGTTGTTCACGGTGAAGCGGTCGGTCTCGGCGTCGTTGGCGACGAAGTGCTTGACGGTGGTGCCGACGCCGCCGTCCTGGACGCCCTGGACGTAACCGGTGCCGATGGCTCCGGTGAGGTACGGGTCCTCGCTGTAGGCCTCGAAGTGGCGGCCGCCGAGCGGGGTGCGGTGCAGGTTGACGGTGGGGGCGAGGAGGACGTGGACCCCCTTGCGACGGGCCTCCTGGGCGAGCAGGCGGCCGGCGCGGCGGGCGAGGGCCGGGTCCCAGGCGGCGGCGAGGGCCGTCGGGGAGGGCAGGGCGACGGACGGGTCGTCGGCGGTCCAGCGGACACCGCGGACGCCGATCGGGCCGTCCGACATCACGATCGACCGCAGTCCGATCTCGGGGACGGCCGGCAGGGACCACATGTCCTGACCGCTGAGCAGCCGTGCCTTGGTGTCCAGGTCGAGCTTGCCGAGCGCCGCCTCGACGGCCTGCTCGCGGACGGTCTCCGCGCTGTTCTCCGTCACGGCCGTACCTCCTCGTTGAAGTCGTTGTGGGGCCCATGGTGGACCTCGTACCTGTAGAGCGGTAGGTTACGTTATTATTTCGTAATGATTCGATGCCGTACGGTCCTCGTGACGAGGAGCCTTCGGGCGGACGAACAGCGGGGGAAGGGGGCCACGGCGTGGTGCGGGCCAGGAGCGAGGAGCGGCGCGCGGACATCGTGCGCGCGGCCCTTGAGGTGATCGCCGAGCGCGGCTACCGGGGCGCGTCGCTCGGCGCCGTCGCGGAGCGGGTCGGGCTGACGCAGCAGGGGCTGCTGCACTACTTCCCGACGAAGGAGGCCCTGCTCGTCGCGGTCCTCGCGGAGCGCGACAAGTGGGACACCAGCGGGGCGGGCTCGCGGGAGGGCTGGCGGCTCGACCTGATCGACTCGCTGGTCGAGTACAACGCCATGCGGCCGGGGATCGTGCAGACCTTCTCGGCGCTGCTGGGCGAGAGCGTGACGGAGGACCATCCGGCCCGCTCGTTCTTCACCGAGCGCTACTCCCAGGTCCGTTCGGAGATGGCGATCGTGCTGCGCCTGGAGTTCGGCGAGCGCCTGCCGAGCGGGCTGACACCGGAGCGGGCGGCTCCGATCCTGACGGCGGTGATGGACGGGCTCCAGTACCAGTGGCTGCTGGACCCGGCGGCGGTGGACATGCCCGCCGTGTTCCGGGACTTCCTGCGGCTGCTGTACGGCGGTGAGCCCGGGGACCTCGGGCAGCCCGGGGACACAAGCGACAAGTGAGGGCGCCGTAGCGGGAGTTACGGGTGAGCCGGGATACTGCGCGGGCCGGTTTCCGACTCGACGGAGGTTCCGCCCGTGCTGTCCCGGATACGTCACGCAGCGCTCGGTCTCGCGCTGATCACCGCAACCCTGACGCTTGGCGCGCCGCCCGCCTCGGCCGCCGGGGTCGGCACCGTGGAGGAGGCGCGGCTCGACCGCGCCGCGCCCCAGGAGATCCTCCGGCGCGGTGGATTCGCCGCCGCGGCACCGGAGTTCGCGCGGGCGCTGGCCGGCGCGGAGTCGTACGGGGAGGCCGAGCGGGCGGTCGTACGGCACGGGGCACGGCTCTGGCGGGACGCCGTCGACCGGGCACAGGGGCGCCGGGTGCGCGGTGACCTCAGCGTGGACGACGACCGCCCGCTGTACTGGGCGCGCCTCGCCCTGACCCGCGAACTGCGCGGCTGGGACCCGCAGTTCACGCTCTCCGAGGAGGGCAGGGACCGGCTGCTCGACCGGCTCGAACGCGCCTCGCGCGGCCAGGACGCGATCCGGTTTCCGGCCGGCAAGGGCGTGAAGCGGATCCTGCTGACCGGCTTCGACCCCTTCACGCTCGACCGGGACGTCCGGATCAGCAACCCGTCCGGGGCCACCGCGCTGGCCCTCGACGGGACCTGGATCGGGACGGCGGACGGGAGCCCCGCCCGGATCGAGACGGCCGTCTTCCCGGTCCGCTGGCAGGACTTCGCGGACGGCACGGTCGAGCAGACCCTGCGCGCGCACCTGCCGGAGGTGGACCTCTTCACCACGGTCAGCCAGGGCCGGCCGGGCCGCTTCGACATCGAGCGGTACAACGGCGCCTGGCGGGGTGGCTTCCCGGACAACGAGAACGTCTCCCGCACCGGGACCGTCCCGGTCGACGACCCGGCCGCGCGGCCCCAGTGGACGGCGACGACCCTGCCGTACGCCTCGATCGTCGCGGCGGACACCGGGCGCTTCCCGGTACGGGACAACACGGCGGTGACGGAGATCCCGGCGGGCGGGACCGGGCCCGTGGAGCGGGCGGACGGTCCGACGCCGGGGTCCACGGCCCGCGCGGGCGGCGGCGGGAACTATCTCTCCAACGAGATCGCCTACCGGGCGACGCTGCTGCGCGACCGGCTCGGCCTGCGGGAGCTGCCCGGCGGACATGTCCACACGCCGGTCCTGGAGTTCGGCGCGGGCAACACCGACCCGGCGACGGGCACGGTCACGGATCCGGAGTTCGTCCGCAACCGGCTGGACATCATCGGCCAGGTCCGGGCGATCGTCGCGGTGGCGGCGGGGGCTTCCGCTCCCGGCGCGGCGGCGGGATGATGGCGGTCATGATCATCGCAGCCGCACAGTTCGCCCCGGTCACCGGGGACGTCGAGGCCAACCTCCGGACGGCGGCCGGCCTGGTCCGCGCCGCGGGTGCCGAGGGCGCCCGGGTCGTCCTCCTCCCCGAGCTGGCCGTCACCGGCTACGAACCGGCCCTCATCGGCGCGACGCCGGCCATGTCCCTCACCGAGGACGACGTCCGGCTGGAGCCGGTACGGGAGGCCTGCCGCGCGGCGGGCACGGCGGCGGTGGTCTGCGCCGCCGTGTACACGGCGGGGGGCCGGCCGGCCATCGCCTCCCTCGTCATCGGCCCGGACGGGGAGCTCCTCGCCCGGTACGACAAGGCCCATCTGCACGGCATCGAGAACGAGGTCTTCGCCCCGGGTACGGCCGACGGCCGCTTCACCCTCGACGGCGTCGGCTTCGCGCTCGCCACCTGCTACGACAACCGCTTCCCCGAGATCGCGGAGCGGGCCGTCGCCGCCGGCTGCACGGTTTATCTGGCGAGCTCGGCGCTGGACGCCGACAGCGACCAGTTCGAGAAGGTGTATCCGGTACGGGCCAGGGAATTCGGGCTGTACGTGGTGCTGTCCAACCCGCTCGGCACGAGCGAGGCGGGCACGTGCGTCGGCCGCAGCGGCGTCTGGGGCCCGGACGGCGAGCTGATCGTCGACGCGGGCCCCGAGCGGGCGGGGTTCGTCCTCGCCGAGGTGGGGTGACCAGGGGTGGGCTGACCAGGGGTGGGCCGGCCAGGGGTGGGCCGGCCACGGGTGGGCCGGCCACGGGTGAGCCGGCTAGGCGCCCTGGCGCTTCCGCAGATCGGGGGCGCCGGCCGGGACCGTGGTGGGGGCGGGGGCCTCGTCGTCCCCCGTACCCGCCTCGCCGGTCAGCTCGCGGGCCATCAGCGTCGCGCCCGCGACCGCGCCCGGCATCAGGAACACGGCGAGGAACGGGACCAGGAACGACAGGGTCAGCGGGACGCCGAAGCCCAGGGTGAGCATCCGGCGGCCCCGGAGCATGGTGAGGCGCTCCTTCAGCTCGACGCCACGGCGCTGGAGGGCGACGGACGTCAGCTCATGGGCGAGGAAGAAGCCGGAGACGCAGAAGCCGATGACCGGTACCACCGTCTGGCCGACGACCGGGATGAAGCCACAGGCGAAGAGCAGGATGCCGTACAGGACGACCCGGAGCAGCACGCGCAGGCTGTCGCGCGCGGAGATCCACAGCTCACGCCAGAGCGGCAGGCCGGACTCGGGGACCTCGCCGCCCTCGGTGCGGTCGACCTGCTCGGAGAGCGACTCGTAGAACGGCTGGCCGACCAGCAGGGTCACCGCGGTGAAGGTGATGATCGAGAGGAAGAGGCCGAAGGCGAAGACCAGACCCGTCAGGAAGCCCCGGAAGAGGCCCTGCCACGGGGAGGTCCAGTCGTCGGCGAACGGGGTCGCCCAGGTGGTCAGGTCGTCGGCTCCGTAGCCGAGACCGATGAGCGCGCCCACGTACAGCACGAGGGTCACGAGCCCGGGCAGCAGCCCGAACCCGAACCAGCGGCCGTGCCGGCCCACCCACTTCTGCCCCTGTACCAGAAACCCGAACCCAGCCCCGAGATCACGCATGTCGATCACCCTATCGGGCGGCCGGGACCGGCCTGTACGAAGCCGGAACCGGCCCGTACGAAAGAGAGCCGCACCCCGGTCGGTCGAGGTGCGGCCCACTTCATCGTATGCGGAACTCAGACGGCGAGCTCGACCGTGATGTTCCCGCGGGTCGCCTTGGAGTACGGGCAGACCTGGTGGGCCTTCTCGATCAGGCTCTTCGCGGTCTCGGCGTCCACGTTCGGGATGGTCGCCGATATCTTCACGATGATGCCGAAGCCGTCGTCGTTCTTGCCGATGCCGACCTCGGCGGTGACCGACGAGCCCGAGATGTCGGCGTTCTCATTGCGCGCCACGACGCCCAGCGCGCCCTGGAAGCAGGCGCTGTAACCGGCGGCGAAGAGCTGCTCGGGGTTGGTGCCCGCGCCGGAGCCGCCCATGGCCTTCGGCGGGTTCACCACGACGTCGAGCTGACCGTCGTCGGTCGCGACCCGGCCGTCCCGCCCGTTCTCGGCGGTGGCGACGGCGGTGTACAGGACGTCAGACTGCTGGATGGACATCTGGTTGCTTCCTTCTGCTGGTTCGCCGCGACTCGCGCCCACGATCGCGACGGCTGAGGGAAGACTAACGGGTCAGCGAAACGATCATCTTGCCGGTGTTCTCGCCGCGGAGCAGACCGAGGAAGGCCTCCGCGCCGTTCTCGATGCCCTCGGCGAAGGTCTCGCCGTACTTCAGCTCACCGGAGCGCAGCCAGCCGCCGACCTCCTGGACGAACTGCTGCTGCATCCCGTAGTGGTCGCCGACGAGGACGCCCTGGAGGCGCAGCCGCTTGCCGATGATCATGGCCATGTTGCGCGGTCCGGCCACCGGCTCGGTGTCGTTGTACTGCGCGATCATGCCGCAGATGGTGGCGCGGCCGTGCACATTGAGCGAGGAGATGGCGGCTTCGAGGTGGTCCCCGCCGACGTTGTCGAAGTAGACGTCGATGCCGTCCGGGGCGGCCGCGCGGAGCTGGTCCTTGACCGGGCCGTTCTTGTAGTTGAACGCGGCGTCGAAGCCGTACTCCTCGACGAGGAGCTTGACCTTCTCGTCGGAGCCGGCCGAGCCGATGACCCGGGAGGCGCCCTTGAGCTTGGCCATCTGGCCGACCTGGCTGCCGACGGCACCGGCCGCACCGGAGACGAAGACCGTGTCGCCCTCCTTGAAGGAGGCGACCTCGAAGAGGCCGGCGTAGGCCGTCAGACCGGTCATGCCGAGCACGCCCAGGTACGTGGAGAGGGGGGCCAGGTCGGGGTCGACCTTGGTGGCGTGCTGGGCGGGCACGTCGGCGTACTCACGCCAGCCGAGGCCGTGCAGGACGTGGTCGCCGACGGCGAAGCCCTCCGCGTTCGACGCGACGACCTCGCCGACCGCGCCGCCGTCCATGGGGTGGTCCAGCTTGAACGGCGGGACGTACGACTTCACGTCGTTCATCCGGCCGCGCATGTACGGGTCGACGGAGAAGTGCAGGTTCTTGACCAGGATCCGGCCCTCGGCGGGCGCGGTGACGGGGGTCTCACGGAGCGCGAAGTCCGCGGGGGTCGGCCAGCCGTGCGGGCGTGCGACGAGGTGCCACTCACGGCTGGACGCGGGAAGTACGGACATCGGCTCTGCCTCCTGGAACGGGAAAATTACTTCACCAACTGAAACAACCATGCGCTTCGATATTTCATGTTGTCAAGTATCTGGGTACGATGATGCCCATGGCCACCTCACGCACAGACCCCCTGACCCTCGAAGTCGTGGACCTGATCGGCACGGTCGTGGCGCGGTACCACGAGGAGTACGAGCAGGCGGCCTCGGAGCACGCGCTCACCGGCGCCCAGGCCCGGGTCCTCGGGCTGCTCTCCATGGAGCCGGTGCCGATGCGGAAGATCGCCCAGAAGCTGAAGTGCGAGCCGTCGAACGTGACGGGGATCGTCGACCGGCTCGAGACGCGCGGCCTGGTGGAGCGCCGCCCGGACCCGGCCGACCGCCGCGTCAAGCTGGCCGCGCCCACACCGGAGGGGCGTGACACCGCCCGCCGGCTGCGGGAGTCGCTGGACTTCGCGCGCGAGCCGCTCGGGCAGCTCACGGAGGTCGAGCGGACGCTGCTGCGGGACCTGCTGAAGCGGATGCTGGGCGAGGACGTGGCCTGACGGCCTCCTCGTCGGCTACCAGCAGATCCAGAGGAAGCAGCTAGGCTCCGGGCTCGGCGTGGGAGGTGCCGGGGTGGACGTCGGCCCGGTGGGCTGCCCTGTGGGCGTCGATCCGGGCGCCGAGGGGCTCCCGCTCTCGGTGGGACCCCCGGTGGACGCGGACGGCGAACCGGTGGGCGTGGCGCTCGAACCGCCCGCGCTACCGGCCGGGCCCTGATCGCCCCCGTTCCCGCCGCCTCGGCCGGATCCCGACCCGGACCCGCCGGACCCGGACCCGCCGGACCCCGATCCGCCGGACCCGGCGCCGGGTATGCCCGTATGCCCGGGCGCGGGAGTGTCCGTGTCCTTGGGTACGGCCGACGTCGACACCCGGACCGGCCCGGGGTCCGTGGTCCGGACGGCGCTCTCCGAAGGCACCGGCGGCAGTGAGGTCTCGACGACCTCGTCCTCCTGTACGGCGGTGGCGGCGCCGCCCTCGTCCGGGGGGTCCAGGGCCGCCTTCGTCAGGCTCAGCGCGCCGGTCGCGAGGACCAGGCCGAGCGCGCCCACCAGAACGTTTCGCCCCTTGCGACTGCGGGCCCGACGCCCCTTGCGCGAGGCCGCACGGCCGGCCGCGGCGGGCCCGGCCGCGGCGCCACGCCGAGCGGCGCGCCGGCTCCCCGCGGCGGGGCGCGGAGGCTCGACGACGTCCAGCTCGTAGACGTGCTCGGCCTCGGCCGCGTGCTCGGTCGGGGCCGAGTACGCGGTCGGGGCCGCATACGCGACCGGTGCCGAGTACGCGGCCGGGGGCGCGGTCGCGCGAGGGGGCTCGTACCGCAGCTCCTCCACCGGCGTTCCACACCCCGCACAGGCGAGGGCGCCGTTGAGATGCCGTCGGCACTGATGGCAGTAGTCCATGGCTGCCGCAGAGTATGTGTCGGCGGGACACCACAGGTAGGCGAGAACGTGTGGATCCTGTGAGGAAACCCCAGGTCGACGGCGTGTCGTCGTGATTCTCCCGCTTCGGGCAGGATGGTCGCATGACCTCGTCCGAGCCTTTCGGGCCCACCGAGTTCCAGCTCGTCCTGCTCCGCCGGATGGCCGACCACCAACCGGACCTCGTCGAGGACGCCGTCCGCGCGCTCGGGGCCTCCAGGACGGAGATGCGCGAGGCCAACCGGCGCTGGCAGGCCTGGGCGCACGCCCGCCGGGGCCCGGGCGGACTCGCCCGGTACCGCGCGGCGCTCGGCGAGCCGGTGGCGCGCCGCCGGGTGGAGCGGTACGACTCCGAGATCCTCCAGTGGGAGCTGCCGCTCTGGCCGCACCTGCGCTGGGAGGTCCTGGTGGGCCCGCTCGGCCGCCGGACGCCGGACGTCTGGGGCAGCGGCCTGGTCCGCGCGCCCGGCTCCCCCGTCCCCGAGCTGCGCACGGAGGCGGATCTGCGGCCCTGGAGCTGCACGGTCGCCGAGGTCGGGAACGCCTTCCCGCCGGCCCGGGCGCGCGACGGCGGCGCGCCGACCCGGCTGCGCCTGGACTTCACCCTCCCCGACGGCTCCCCCGGTGCCGCCGAGTTCACCTGGGGCCTGCTGCAGCGACTGCTTCCGCCCGCGTCGACGTCTGCTCCGACCGACGCCCCCCGGCCGGGTCCCTGACCTGGCGTCAGGGCTCTTTACACCCCCGGGCGGCTCATCCCAGCGCGCGCCGCGCCGAAGCGGGTCGCACGATGCGAACAGAACGCGAATCCACCTCGCCTCGCTCCGTGCCAGCACCGCACTCCGGAGGATCTGCCGTGACCGTCAGCCTTGAGCAGCTGCGCCGTTGCCATCTCGCCGTCGACCTGGGGGCCGCCAGGACCCGGGTCTTCGTCAAGGGCGCCGGGCTCGTCGTCGACGAGCCCAGTGTCGCCGCCGTGAACACCCGTACCGGCGCCCTCATCGCCGTCGGCGCCCTCGCCGAGAAGATGACCGGCCGCACCCCCGACTACATCCGCGTCGTGCGGCCCGTCTCCGGCGGCACCGTCGTCGACATCGAGATGGCCCAGCGGATGCTCCGTCATCTGCTCGGCGAGAAGCTCCGCCGCCAGCTGCGCCGCAAGCCCCGGCTCCGCGCCGCCGCCAGCACCCCGCACGACAGCGACCCGCTCGCCCAGCGCGCGGCCGTGGAGACCCTCGTCGGTCTCGGCGCCCGGCGGGTCGAGCTGGTCGACACCCTGATCGCGGCAGCCGTGGGCTGCGGACTCCCCGTCGAGCAGCCCACCGCGACCATGATCATGGTCTGCGGGGCGGCGACCACCCAGGTCGCCGTGCTGTCGCTGGGCTCCATCGTGACCGCCGAGCGGATCCCGGTGGGAGGTGACGCGATCGACCACGCGGTCATCCAGCACCTGCGCCACCAGCACGAACTGATGCTGCCCAGCCAGTCCGTCCGCCCGCTGCAACTCGCCCTCAGCGGGAACGGCCTGACCCTCCAGGGCCCCAGCTACACCGAGATCCACGGCCGGGACGTCGCCACCGGCCTGGCCCGCTCGGTGACCGTCGACACCGCCGCCGTACGCGACGCGATCCACACCCCGCTGACCGCCGTCCTCGACGGCATCGGCAAGATCCTGCGGGACTGCCCGCCGGACCTGGTGGCCGACCTCGCCGAGCGCGGCATCATGATGGTCGGTGGCAGCGCCCTGCTGCCGGGGCTCGACCAGATGCTGCGCGAGGCCACCGGGATGCCCGTGGCCATCGCCGAACGGCCCGACGTCTGCGCGATCCTCGGGCTCGGGGCCATGCTGGAGGGCAAGATCCAGCCGATGGTCCTCGACCCGCTGGCCGGCGCGGAGTGACCTCCGCGATCCTGCTCCCCGGACGCCGATACGTACGGGCCGAACCTTGACCTCCCTGTGAACCAGCTTCACCGAGACCTGACAGGTCTCGCGTTGACGCCCCGCTCCCAGCTGAAGAGGCTTACAGAGCGCCCCGCGGACTGCCGCGCCCCTGACCAGGGGTGCCGGTGCCACGGGGCGCGAAGCCGACAGCCGTCGCGATCCTGGGAGCTCATCCATGGCCTCGTCGCCGACCCCTTCCGTTGACAGCCGGACCCGCGCCGCCGCACTCCGCGAGGCACTCGCGACCCGGGTGGTGGTGGCGGACGGCGCGATGGGCACGATGCTCCAGGCCCAGGACCCCACGCTGGACGACTTCCAGCAGCTGGAAGGCTGCAACGAGGTCCTGAACGTCACGCGCCCGGACATCGTCCGCAACGTGCACCGGGAGTACTTCGCCGCCGGTGTCGACTGCGTGGAGACCAACACTTTCGGCACGAACTTCGCGGCGCTCGCGGAGTACGACATTCCCGAGCGGAACTTCGAGCTGTCCGAGGCCGGCGCCCGGATCGCCCGCGAGGTCGCCGACGAGTTCACCGCCGCCACCGGACAGCAGCGCTGGGTGCTCGGCTCGATGGGCCCGGGAACCAAGCTGCCGACCCTCGGGCACGCCCCGTACACGACGCTGCGTGACGCGTACCAGGAGAACGCCGAGGGGATGCTCGCGGGCGGCGCCGACGCGCTGCTCGTGGAGACCACCCAGGATCTGCTCCAGACCAAGGCGTCGATCATCGGCGCACGGCGGGCGATGGAGAGCGCCGGCTACACCGTGCCGCTGATCTGTTCGGTGACGGTGGAGACGACGGGAACGATGCTCCTCGGCTCGGAGATCGGCGCCGCGCTGACCGCGCTGGAGCCGCTCGGCATCGACATGATCGGTCTGAACTGCGCCACCGGCCCGGCCGAGATGAGCGAGCACCTCCGCTACCTCGCCCGGCACTCCCGGATCCCGCTGTCCTGCATGCCGAACGCCGGTCTGCCGGTCCTGGGCAAGAACGGCGCGCACTACCCGCTGTCCGCCGCCGAGCTGGCCGACGCCCAGGAGACCTTCGTCCGCGACTACGGCCTTTCGCTGGTCGGCGGCTGCTGCGGTACGACCCCGGAGCATCTGCGCCAGGTCGTGGAGCGGGTGCGCGGTCTGACGCCGACGGCCCGTGAGCCGCGTCCCGAGCCCGGTGCCGCCTCGCTCTATCAGACGGTCCCGTTCCGCCAGGACACCTCCTATATGGCGATCGGTGAGCGGACGAACGCGAATGGTTCGAAGAAGTTCCGCGAGGCGATGCTTGAGGGTCGCTGGGACGACTGCGTCGAGATGGCGCGGGACCAGATCCGCGAGGGCGCGCACATGCTCGATCTGTGCGTCGACTACGTGGGCCGGGACGGCGTCGCCGACATGGAGAAACTGGCCGGGCGGTTCGCCACCGCCTCCACCCTCCCGATCGTCCTGGACTCCACCGAAGTAGATGTCCTCCAGGCGGGTTTGGAGAAGCTCGGCGGCCGTGCGGTCATCAACTCGGTGAATTATGAGGATGGTGACGGGCCGGAGTCGCGGTTCGCAAAGGTCACGCGGCTGGCGCAGGAGCATGGGGCGGCGTTGATCGCGCTGACGATCGACGAGGAGGGCCAGGCCCGTAC
>NZ_JAUPWM010000556.1:0-264 GCF_032436795.1 Streptomyces sp. P9(2023) | reverse complement strand
CGCGCTTGAGATGGCGACAAGTGAGGATGTGATCGCCGGACTTTTCGCATGGCAGGGCGCATTGCAGGCAATTGGCCAAGACATTATTGAGCTTGACCGCCTGATATCTGGATTCACTAGCAATACAGAGGAAGACGCCTCAAGCATTGGCTTCTCGTTCGCTGAGATCCCGGCCAATATCCGCGCCGCAATTCAGATTGCAACGGTAGAGATTGCCAGCTTCATTGATGCCCAGCTAAACGGCATTCAGGCGCTCGCTGCTGC
>NZ_JAUPWM010000555.1:0-264 GCF_032436795.1 Streptomyces sp. P9(2023) | reverse complement strand
CCTTTTCCAGTTCGCCGCTATTGATAAGCTTTGACGTGTCAATATCTTTCAGCTTGTCGAGCGCTTCACGGGCCTTGGACGCGTCCAGACCGTCAAATGCGGTCAGCTTGCTTTCTGCGGCTTCTGCCCGTTCACGAAGCTTTTTTGCTTCACCGTTCAGGCGATTGATTGTATCGCCGTTCATGACGCCTTCGCCACCGTTTGCGTCAATCCAGACGGGGTTGCCATCCTTCATTTCAATCTTGCCGTCTGCGTCCAGCTTCC
>NZ_JAUPWM010000554.1:0-264 GCF_032436795.1 Streptomyces sp. P9(2023) | reverse complement strand
GCCGTCGTGTCGGTCTTCAACCCCATTCCGGAATCCAGCAGCCCCGTATTTTCCTGGGTTCGCCCCGAGCATCCGGCCCAAGGTGCCCTCATGGCCGATTGGGTAGCACAAGACTCCCACGGCAAAGCACGCGTGTTGGTAATAGAGGATCGCGAATTTGGAGAATTGCGTCAGCGCGTAACGGCCTTTAACGAGGAAATCAAAAAATGCTCCGAGTGCAAAGTGGTTAGCTCGGTCGACATCACACTTGGGACCATGGCTCAA
>NZ_JAUPWM010000553.1:0-264 GCF_032436795.1 Streptomyces sp. P9(2023) | reverse complement strand
GTTAACTGTTTCCGGCGTCGTCAGTTCGAGACTGGCGCTATCTCGGCTAACCACATCTCCCTCGCTCACACCAGCAACAGCTAGACTACCGTCACTCGCCGTGGCCCGGAAATCACCAGTCAAAGTATAACTAACCTTCGATCGATAGGTCAGACCAAGAGTGGTCTCAGGCACAGGCTGATAAATCACGCCAAGATTATAGCCCCATGCGTCATCATCACCTTCCACGCGAGAATCAAGTTCACCACCTAGAGCATGGGGCAC
>NZ_JAUPWM010000552.1:0-264 GCF_032436795.1 Streptomyces sp. P9(2023) | reverse complement strand
TACTTCAACTACGGCCAGAAGCCCCATGCGCCGGCCGTCGCGCTCGCGCAGCGCCGCCAGCACGCGCCACATCTGCAGGGTGGCGCCGAGCGGGCGAACCTCCTCGCCGAACGACGTTGCAATACGCGAGCCGGCGCGGTTCAGGAGATAGAGAAGGTATGTATCCAGTGGACCCATCAGGTGGCCGCCAAGGATACCCTCGTATCGAAGTGCGGCGCGACCTCGCGCATGAAGCGCTCCATCTGCTCCTTCACCTGGGCATGG
>NZ_JAUPWM010000551.1:0-264 GCF_032436795.1 Streptomyces sp. P9(2023) | reverse complement strand
GTTGATGCCGACATGACCCCGAAGGGCAAGCGCACCGCTCGTATCGTCCAGACTGACCGCAATGGTCGTCAGCTTCGTTGGTACGTCGCTGGCCGCATCTACCGAGAGTTCGGCTCGATCAATAAGGCGAATGTGGAACTGACCAATGAATGGCTTTCGGCGTAAGGAGAGGTGGATGGAACGCGAAGATATTGATACAGATACTATTGAGGGAAAGATTTCCGTCATGTGCGCATGGCGAGACAATCGCACTGTTCTTTGCAA
>NZ_JAUPWM010000550.1:0-264 GCF_032436795.1 Streptomyces sp. P9(2023) | reverse complement strand
GCTCAGTCCGATAGCGGTTTGGGTTACCATCATATAAGTATGGCTGCCAAGCAGTGGAATCCAATTGCCAGTGACGATTTCGATCAGTCCGCCTCCCATATTGCCAACGACACCGAACATATACATCACCATCGCCATGGTTCCAGCCAATAACGCATGAACAGCGAATAGCCAAGGTGCGATAAATAAGAAGGTGAATTCTAAGGGCTCGGTGATGCCAACAAACACCGCGGTTAAGGTGGCAGGGATCAGTAGCGCGGCTAC
>NZ_JAUPWM010000549.1:0-265 GCF_032436795.1 Streptomyces sp. P9(2023) | reverse complement strand
ATTTTGTTTTTTAATTGAAATTTAAATCTAATTTTTGTTTTTATTTTGAACTTTAATTTTAGTAATTATCCTGTATTTGGTGGTCGTGTGTTTTGTGAAGAATTATTCGTTTTAAATTCTAATTAAACTTCGATTCTCAGTTTTTTATCCTGATGGAATTGATTGTTGTGAATGAGTGTGATGGTGATAAGTCAGCTTTTTTTGTCGTAGTCCAACGTTAAAGCAATCATGTAACAGCAATCTATTTCTCTCTTTCTTCTATTTA
>NZ_JAUPWM010000548.1:0-265 GCF_032436795.1 Streptomyces sp. P9(2023) | reverse complement strand
AAAGCATTTAATTCCAGCGCTGATCGCCACTAATCAAGATCAAGGCGTGCTTAAACGTGTAATGAGCTTTGTTACAGGTAATGATCACTTCTTTCTGAACCTCTCAATGGCTGCTTGTAAAAGCATGATGAAAGCCGCTGAGGGCGTGCCAAACAGTACCATGGTTACTGTTATGGCTCGTAATGGTGTGAACTTTGGTATTCAGTTGTCAGGTACAGGAAATCAATGGTTTCAAGCACCCGCTAACCCAGTAAATGGTTTGTTC
>NZ_JAUPWM010000131.1:0-544 GCF_032436795.1 Streptomyces sp. P9(2023) | reverse complement strand
CGGCGCAGACCCTCGTGCTATTACGATTAACAACCCTGGCACCGAGCCAATGCTCTTGGAGTTGGAAGCGGAGTTTACCAGCGACTGTGGTTTTCTTGGTTTACAAAATGATGATCTATCCACCAGTGCTCTTTTTGGCACGATTGAGGAGGTTGACGGTTATCATTACGAAGCTTCCGAAACGCTCTTTGATGACCATTTTACGGTAGACCGTGGCTGGCTTTTGAATCAAGGAATCACGCCAGGCGTAACGGCTGAGCGCTTGCAAAACGGAACTGCCAGCTACCAAGTAGACGAATGGCAAGGACCGCCAGCGGGTTATCCAGGGATTGTTGATCCTAACGAAGGATATGCGAAAGTAACCGACTACGGAACCGGAAATTCGTGGCACGGGGTGGCGATTACTAAAATCGTTCCGCCGGATAAAAATGGCGCTTACCCTGTTAATTGGCGTTCCAGTTATCGGATTGATTTTAACAACGACGGCGCCGATAACAAAAATGTTCGCGTCGGGCACAACTCCGTAACATACTCCAATCAAAAC
>NZ_JAUPWM010000547.1:0-265 GCF_032436795.1 Streptomyces sp. P9(2023) | reverse complement strand
GAGGTGTTCATGTTGCTTTCGGTCATGCCGTAGCGCTCGAGAATCGCATGGCCGGTGCGGGCCTCGAAGGCTTCATGAGTGTCGGCCAGCAAGGGTGCCGAACCGGAGATGAACAGCCGCATGTGGGCGGTGGCCTGCCGATCGAGCCGGGGTGATTGCAGCAGGCGGGTGTAGAACGTGGGCACACCCATCAATACCGTTGCCTTCGACATGCGCGTAATCAGGTCTTCTACCTCCAGCTTGGGCAAGAAGGTCATGGACGCGC
>NZ_JAUPWM010000546.1:0-265 GCF_032436795.1 Streptomyces sp. P9(2023) | reverse complement strand
GAAAAACGAAGGCTCCTTTGGCATGGCGCGGCCTTGTTTCTGGTCGGATTGCTGACGGGGCTGGCCGAGCAGCATTTCACCAATGTGAGGATGGGTTTGGCCGCTCATCTGGAGGGCGTGATGAACGGCACGTTCCTGCTGGCGGTCGGCGCCATCTGGAACGAGGTCTGGCTATCGGCACGAACGAAGGCCGTGGCCTATTGGGCGCTGCTCGTCGGAACCTACGGCAATTGGATCGTAACGACGTCGGCCGCCGTGCTTGGGA
>NZ_JAUPWM010000545.1:0-265 GCF_032436795.1 Streptomyces sp. P9(2023) | reverse complement strand
CTATTGGCGATTCTATTGTTACCTATCTGGGCATCCAATAATGCTTCATTTTCGCTTTATGCGGATCCGCAGTGGCTAAAAAGACTGTTTTTAATGGCGTTATTGCTACTGACGAGTGTGGTATTAGCTCTGTTTGCCCTGCGTGGGCAAAACCGTGGCTTTTGGCCGACGACTTTGCTTGCGCTTATTACGCTTGCGTCGTCATGGTCGGTTCGCTGGGTGACGATGATGGATGTGCAGACCATCGCTAAGTTTGATGTAGGCC
>NZ_JAUPWM010000544.1:0-265 GCF_032436795.1 Streptomyces sp. P9(2023) | reverse complement strand
AATCAGCGGATTTGCTCCAGCTGTTAATGTTCCTGTACCTCTAATTACAATTTGAGATTCTGCACCTGGTTGCCCATTAAACTGATTTACAACTACCCCAGCCATTTTTCCTGAAATTTGCTGATCTAACGATACCGCTGCTACTTTACTTAACTCCTCGCTGCTAATCTCGCCAACAGCGCCAATAACTTTTGCTCTAGATTGCTCCCCATAACCTATTACAACTATTTCTCCTAATGCTTGTGCATCATCCAACAGTTTGATG
>NZ_JAUPWM010000543.1:0-265 GCF_032436795.1 Streptomyces sp. P9(2023) | reverse complement strand
TAGTGCTATTGCTCTGTGGTTCCAGATGAGACCCACCACGGCCATTTCTGCCTTCTGGGCGAGGAATGTAGTAGCCAGTGGGTTTGTGCCGGACGAAATACAGTTTCATCGTCTGCGTTCCTTTATGATGAGAGAGCCGCCTTTGATAAGTGTGCGTGCATACAGACCATTTTCCCTACAATGCTTGGACAAGGCTGCTACAGCCTTATCCCAAGAGGGATCGTGGTTCGTGTTCGTCAACGTAGTCGGCAATTCCTCGGTCGAA
>NZ_JAUPWM010000542.1:0-266 GCF_032436795.1 Streptomyces sp. P9(2023) | reverse complement strand
AAGCTGTTGCCACCGGTCGTTGTGCCATACTTGCGTATCCAAATACTGGCATAGGCCGCACCAGTGGGGGCCTGACCTCGCGCCACATGACGCGGCCAATTGTCTGGCCCAGATATGTCGCTGCCGCTGGCCGTGATGGGGGGCGACGAGGCGGCGGAAATGAACGCGCAGGTAGAATCTTGCCACGTCAGGAACACGCGCTCCTCGCAGCGATGGACGGAGAGGTGAACTGAGGAACCATAGTAAAGACCCGCCCGCTCCGGGAT
>NZ_JAUPWM010000030.1:0-79425 GCF_032436795.1 Streptomyces sp. P9(2023) | reverse complement strand
CCTCTTCTACAGCAGCTCCGCTGCCTCGTTCACCGGCCTTGACGAACAGCCCCCGCCCTTAACTGAACGGCGTTGGCCCTAGAGGTCCTCGACGAAGTAACTGTCGTGCCGGACGCGGAACTTCTTGAGTTCCTCGGGACCACGCCGGGCGACCTCCGCGACCTGCTCGAAGTACTCCTCGCGCGGGGCGCCGGGCGAGAAGAGCATGAGCATCGACATGGGCTCGTCGGTCGCGTTCTTGAAGCCGTGCAGTCCGCCGACGGGGACGTAGAGGAAGTCGCCCTCGCGGCCCGTGACCCACTTCTCGCCGTCGTAGAGCTCCAGTTCGCCCGAGAGGACGTAGAAGGACTCCGACATGGCCTTGTGGAAGTGCGGCTTGGCCCCGGCGGCGCGTGCGCCCAACTCCACCTTGTAGAGCCCGAATTCGCCGCCGGTGGAGGCGTGGGTGGCGAGGTAGTGGGTGGAACCGCCGGGCGAGGAGACGTCGGCCGGGGTCCCGGCGGGACGGAAGGTCGCGTTCACCTCACCGGTGTCACCGTGGTAGCGGTCCTCGGGGTACTCCAGGCGGCCTTCCAGGTCTTCGGGGTACGACATGACGCTCTCCTTCGGTCCTTCGGCGGGGTGTCCATGGCATGGTGGCGCGCGCGCCCCGGGGGCCACATCGGCCGTCCGAACGATCTTGGAGGCTGGCGGGCGGAGGGCGGTGGCCCTAGGACCGGGGGTTGGGGGCGCGGCGGCGCGGCGGATCGGGCCGGGCCGGGGGCCGGACTCAGCCGAACCAGACCACCAGGCGGACGTTCTCGTCGCCGTACTCGGCCGCGAGGGCGCGCATCGCCGCCCACACCGGGGCCCAACTACCCTCCGGCGGAACGAACATCGCGGCCGTGAGGACCACCGGACGGTACACGGCGCCGTTCAGCCGGACCTCGCCGCCCGGCGGCCACTCGGACGGGAACAGATCCTCGCCGAAGAGCTGCTCCGCCGCGTCGAGCACGTCGGCCGGCGCCCACACGACGTCGTCCAGGACGAGCTGGCCGTCGGGCCCCGTTCGCCACTCGCCGAGGCGGTTCCCGTCGGGCGAGTCGCAGAGCGGCGCGGCCCAGTCGACCGCCGCGATCTCGGCCCATGTCGCGTACGAGTGGCTGTGGTTCAGCTCGCCGCTCTCCTTCGGTACCTCGTCGCAGGCGTCCTCCGGCCATCCCCTCCGGTCGAACAGCGGCCGCTCCACGCCGAGGCTCCCGCCGTAGCCGAACAGGCACTCGCGGGCGTCCCGCGCCTTCCAGAGGTCGAAGTCGAGCAGATCGACCTCCATCTCCCAGGCCCCGCCGGCGGCGCGTGTCTCGACCAGTCCGTCGATGTAGGTCCCCATGGAGCGGATGCTAGAGGGGCCCCGCGCATACCCTTCGACTCTCACCCTGAGCCCGGCCGGACTTCCCGCGATGACGCAACGAACAGATACGCCTCCCGCCTGGGACGAGCGCACGCAGCTGGCCACCTTCCTCGACTGCGCGCGGGCCACGGCGCGAGCGAGATGCGAGGGAGTCGCTGCCCCGACTCCTCGCGGAGTACGAGGAGCAGAGCGACCGCTACCGCACCCTGCTGGCCGACCACGACCTGAACACCAGGGCGAAGCGCCCCATCCGAGACGGCCGCCACGTGGACCTCCGCTGGATCGTCCTCCACATGGTCGAGGAGACGTCCCGCCACAACGGCCACTTGGACATCGTCCGCGAACTCCTGGACGGCCGGACGGGCTCGTAGCCGGGCGGGCTGGGCGCGCCGAGAGGCACGCCCAGCCGTACTCAAGGACTAACGCAGATGCCGGGCGAAGAACCTGACGGCGCTGTCGATCTCGAACGCCGGGATCTCCCCGTGCAGCCCGGGGTTGGCGTGCAGGCTCTTCTCGACGGACCCGAGGGCGTCGAAGAGGGCCAAACCCTGCTCGCGCGGCACGCGTTCGTCGTCCCACTGCACCAGGAACTCGACGGGAACGGTGACGAGCGGGGCGAAGTCGGCGCTTGCCAGAACCCCTCCAAGCCCCAGCACGGCGGCCCGAACCCGAGGCTCGGCGGCGACGAACGGCACACCGAGCCCACACCCCAAGGAGACTCCCCAGTACCCGACGTCACGCCGGCCGACGTGGTCAAGGTCCTGGACGGCATCAACGACACCCCGCCACTCGGGCACGGTCTGCCGGGCGACGAGGGCCTGGAACTCGGCGATGAGAGGAGCCAACTCCTCACCGGCCTCGACGCGGGCCTGGTTCTCGGCCACGATCCGGTCGTACTCGTCGACCTTCGGCCGGTCGCCATGAGCGGGCACGTCGACCGCCACCACGGCGAACCCACACTCCACGGCGAACCGCCGCGCCCGCACGGAGACCCCGGGCGCCTTCTTGTGCTGGCCACCGCCGTGCCCCATGACGACCAGCGGCCGCGGACCGACGGCCCCGTCGGGCGTCCACAGGACGCCGGGGATCTCGCCAAGAGTGAAGAGCTGTTCACGGACGCCGTCGGCCGACGTCTCAGAGATGAAGCGCATAGCGTTTCAGCCTTTCGGGATGCCTTCTGCGGGCACTCCCTAGGCCATGCGGGGGAGGGAGGCCCGACCTGTCGAAGCGTTGATGGGTCTCACCTCCTTGACGAAGCAGTGGCGCACGGCGGCGGAAACGTATCACGAGGAACCGTGGACAAGCCGCCCCCTGAAACCGGCACCGCAGAGCCGCCGATACGCCTCCACGACGTCCCCGGGCACCTCCTGCCCGACGATGAACCCCTGCTCGGGGTAGACGAGCAACCGCTGCTGGGCCCCGACGAGCATGTCGAGAACGAGCCGGGCGTCGCCGATCGAGTCCACGTACTCAGCCATGGTCATGGCCGCGGAGGCACAGACGACCTCGACTTCCGGCCAGAGCTTGCGGGCGGTCGCAAAGGCCCGCCGCTCCTCGTACGGCTTGCTGACGAGCAGCACGGACGAGACGTCCACGCCGCGCTCCGCGAGGAGCGCCCGCGAGAACCGAATGTTCTCCCCGGTGTTCCGCGCCCGCGCCTCGACAAGAACGACGTCGCCAGGAACCCCCAGCTCCACGGCCCGCTCCCGATAGTGCTCGGCCTCACCGAGCGGCATACGCCCACGCGTGGTGCGGCTGGTGGCCCCCGTGAAGACGATCACCGGAAACAGCCCGCGCCGATACAGCTCGACGCTCGCATCGGCCACCCCGAGATCATGACTACCAAGCCCGAGCCCCACGGAACAGGGCCGCGGCTCATGGCCCATCTGCTGGAAGTCCCAAAGCAGTTGGGCATCGGCCCAAGCCTGTGTCGAGATCATCGTGCCGTCTTCCGGGTCGAGTCGGGGACCTTGAAGTCATACGACCAGGAGAAGCGACTCGCCGCGTGGACGCCGATGGCGAACTCCACGACGGTCCCTTCCGCCGTGTACGTGGTGCGGTGAAGCTCGACGACCCACTCGCCGGGTGCCAGTTGGAGCAGCGCCGCCTCCTCGGGCGTGGCGATACGCGCGAACAGCTCCTCGCGCATGTGGTCGATCTCGTACCCCGCGTCGTAGAGCACGCGGAAGCCGCCGCCGCGCCCGGCGGGCCCCGGCGTCGGGTCGACGAGACGTGTTCCTTCGACGTGTTCGGGCCGGTAGTAGCTGGTGAGGGTGTGCGTCGGCTGGTCCCCCTCCTTCACGAGGCGGGCACGGGCGTACACCTCGGCGCCCTCGGGGAGCCCATGCGCGGCGGCCACGAGGGCTGTCGCGGGCCCGCGGCTGACGTTCTGCGTCTGCTCGCCCCGCTTGTACGCCCGCCCCGAGGCGACGCGGTCGGCGATGAACGCGACCTCGTCGCCGTCCCGCCACTTCGCCTTGTCGTACCGGCCGATGCCGAGCCGCTTGAGCGGCTGCTGCTGTCGCACGACGGTGCCGTGCCCCCGGGACGAGGTCACGAGCCCTTCGGCCTCCAACGCCTTGTAGGCCGCGTGAACCGTCGACTTCGACCCCTCACCGGCCTCCACCAGCTCCCGAATGTGGGGAAGCCGCTGACCGGGGGCGTACTCGCCGCTTCTGATGCGCTCGGCCAGCCTGTCGGCCAGTTCCCGCCACTTGGGTGCCACGCCAGCTCCTCTCGATAGTAGAAGTCAACCACAGTCCCAGGACTGTTGACAGTCCTGGGACTGTGGGCCATTGTCTCTTGATGTGCACCTCGCGTCCTAGGACAGCGGGCTTCCCCGGAGGTGGTTGATGAGCGTTGAGACGGTGATCCTGCGCTGGGCCCAGGGGCCCAGAAGCGTGCCGATGGCAAGGCGGCGATTGGTCGGCGTGCTGGAATACTGGGGCCTGGGCTGTGTGGCGGACAGCGCCTCGCTCGTCCTGTCCGAGCTGCTCACCAATGCCGTTCGGCATGGACGGGTCCCGGGTCGGGAGATCGAGACGCGGTTCGCCCGTCTGCCGGGCGTCGTACGGATCGAGGTGCACGACGCGTCCGAGAGGCGGCCGATGACGGCGCTGCCGAGCCACTGTGCAGGGGGAGGCTGGGGGCTTCCCCTCGTGGACATGCTCGCGGCGAAGTGGGGAGTCTCCGCTCGATGTGGGCCGGGCAAGGTCGTGTGGGCCGAGTTGGTGATCGGGGAGGTCGACGGCGAGCCCCAGAAACACGCCCGCCCCCCGGAGTAGGAGTCTGGCGTGGTTCGTGGTGCGGTGTTGTCATCGGGGGGTGGACAGATTCGAGGGGTACTCGGCGTTTGTTACTGGTGGGGCTCGGGGGATTGGGGCTGCTGTTGTGCGGCGGCTTCATTCCGAAGGGGCGCGGGTTGTTGTTGCTGATGTGGATGACTCCGCCGCTCGGGAGGCCTTCGGCGGGGTCCGTGGGGTTTCGGTTGTGCGGTGTGATGTGGGGGACGCCGAATCCGTCGCGGCTGCCTTCGCTTACGTGCGCGAGGAGCTCGGGGGGCTTGACGTGCTCGTCAACAATGCCTTCGCCCGCGATGCGATGGACAGTCCTCGTATCGAGGACGATCCCGACGGGGGGTGGCGGGAGCAGCTCCACGTGACCCTCCTCGGGGCCGTACGGTGTGCGCGGGCCGCCATGCCGTTGCTCGCCGCCGCCGACGGCCGTGGCGCCGTCGTCAACATCGGGTCCGTCAACGCCGAGGCGTACTTCGGCAACCACGCCTACAGCGCCGCCAAGGCCGGCCTCGCCTCCTTCACCCGTACCCTCGCCGGCGAAGTCGCCCCGCGGCGCGTCCGGGTCAATCAGATCACCCCCGGCACCGTCGCCACCCGCGCGTGGGAGTCCCGGGAGGAGCAGCTGGCCGCTCTGGCCGCGCGTGTCTATCCGCTCGGGCGGGTCGGGACCCCCGACGACGTCGCCGCCGCCGTCGCATTTCTCGCCTCCTCCGACGCCGCCTGGATCACCGGCACCACCCTCCGCGTGGACGGCGGACTGCTCGCGGTCAACACGCACTTCGGTGAAGTGCTCGGACAGCCCTGATCAGGACGGTGGAGCGACCGAGGGTCTGCAGCCCCTCGGTCGTCGGCGCTTCGTTCGTTGCGCCGCCGCCGGCACGCCGTCGTCAGCTCAGGCGCTCGTCCGCGTACGCCGTCATCGCCTCGCACTGGTACTCCGCCAGGCCCTCCGCGATCCGGTCGAAGTTCGCGCGGAAGCGCGGGTCGTCGACGTACATGCGGGCCAGGCCCTTGTACGCCTCCGCCGTCGGGGTCCAGAAGCGGCTGACCGACCGGTAGTTGGCGTCCACCTCGGCCTGGACCGCCGGGTCCGTGACCGGCGTGCCGGACGCCATCAGCTCCGCGAAGCGGATCATCTGCGCCGTCACCTCCCGCTGCCACCGCTCCTGGTCCTCCGCCGTCATCGTCTCCATGGCCGGCCGTGACTCCTCCCACGCCTCCGGCCACCGCTCGCGCACCTCGGCGTCGTCGGCCTCGGAGTGCGCGAAGCCCTCGAAGAGGTTCTCCGGCCTGTTGATCTTCGTCATCGTGTCGTCGTCCTCGTCTTCCTCCAGTTCGGCGATGGTCCGCCCGACCGTCCGGACCAGCGTGTCCAGCCGGTTCCGCTCCCGCAGCAACCGCTCGTGGTGCTCCCGCAGCACGCTCATCCGGTCCACCTGGCTGTCCAGGACCGCCCGGACCTCGCGCAGCCCCAGGTCCAGCTCCCGCATCAGCAGGATCTGCTGCAACCGCAGCAGATCCGCCTCCTCGTAGTAGCGGTGCCCGTTGCGCCCGATCCACGCGGGCGGCAGCAGACCGATCTCGTCGTAGTGCCGCAGCGTCCGGGACGTCACCCCGGACATCCGGGCCACCTCCGCGATCGACCAGGCCATGGCGGGTTCCTCCCATCGCCGGGCCGGTCTCTCCGGCCCCACACACGACCGTAGGAGTTGACGTCGCGGCAAGCGCAAGTCGTGCCATCGTGGAGTCATGACCATCGACGTACGTCCGGCCTCCGTCTTCGAGGACGTCCGTGCCGTGATCGGCCCGAAGTCGCCGGACGCCAATGTCTGCTGGTGCCTGAGCTACCGGATCCCGTCCAAGCTCAACAACGAGCTGCGCGGACCGGAGCGCGGCGCGTACGTCGCCGAGCTGTGCCGCGAACAGGTCCCGCCGGGCGTCATCGCCTACGACGGCGACGAGCCCGTCGGCTGGGCCGCCGTCGCGCCCCGCGCGGACACCACCTACGCGCGCAACCGGAAGATCCCGCACGTCGACGACCTGCCGGTCTGGTCGCTGTGGTGCGTCCGGGTCCGACCCGGCCACCGCAAGCAGGGGATCTCGCACGCCCTGATCACCGGCGCCGTCGAGTTCACCCGCGCGCACGGAGCCCCGGCGATCGAGGCGTACCCCCTCGACAACGGCGACGCGAAGGTCGATCTGACCATGGCCTACGCCGGGTTGCGGAAGAACTTCGAGCGCGCCGGGTTCGTCCACGCCGCCGACACCACCTCGGTCCTCGCCGGTCACCCCCGCGTCCTGATGCGGCTCGACCTGCGCTCCTGATCAGCGGCGGAAGCCGTCACGACGTCGTCAGCATCAGCCCGATCCCGACCACCATCAGCCCCGCCGCCGCCATCCTCGGCCCCCCGAACCGCTCCTTGAAGAAGACCGCGCCGATCGCCGCCCCCACGATGATCGAGGACTCCCGCAGGGCTGCGACCGGGGCCAGCGGCGCCTTCGTCTGGGCCCAGAGGACGAGTCCGTACGCGGGGACCGAGAGAGCCGCTCCGCACAAGCCCCGTACGGCGTGCGGGCGGAGCTGGGCGAGCAGGGCGCCGCGCCGGGTCCACATCGCGTACGCCGGCAGGGGCGACCCCTCCAGGATCATCAGCCACGCGATGTAGCCGAGCGGGGTGCCGGAGGCGCGGGCGCCGACGCCGTCGACGACGGTGTAGGCCGCGATGGCGAGCCCCGTCGCCCCGGCCGCGAGAAGCGCCGCCCAGTTCGGGCCCCGGCCCGACCCGCCCGAGCCCCGGATGCCCCACAGCGCCAGGCCCGTAAGGCCCGCGCAGGCCACCGCGACGCCCGTCAGCTGCCGGCCGCTCGGGATCTCGTCGACGAAGACCGCCGCGAGGAGCGTCACCGCCAGCGGAGCCGTACCGCGCGCGATCGGATACATCTGCCCGAAGTCGCCCAGCGTGAACGACCGCATCAGCAGCACCATGTACGCCACATGCAGCACGGCCGAGGCGACCAGGTACGGCCATGCCCCGGACGCCGGCAGCGGTACGAAGAGGGCGGCGACGCCACCGATCAGCGCGCCGCCGCCGGATATGAGGGTGAAGGAGAGCAGCTGGTCGCGGATGGTGTGGGCCATCGCGTTCCAGGCGGCGTGCGTCACGGCGGCCAGCAGGACCGCCGCGACGACCAGCGGGGTCACGCGGTCCGCTCGCGTACGTCCACCAGCGCGCCGCCCGCGTGCGCGATCAGCGACTTGGGGTCGAGCGCGAACACGGAGTGCGGGGTGCCGGCGGCCGCCCACACCACGTCGCGGTCGAGCAGCGCCCGGTCGGCCAGGACCCGGGTCCGGGTGCGGTGCCCGAACGGCGGGACGCCCCCGATCGCGTACCCGGTGGTCTCCCGTACGATCCGCGCGTCCGCCCGCGTCACGGTCTCGGCGCCGAGCTCCGCCCGTACGCGCTCCACGTCGACCCGCGACGAACCGTCCATCAGCACGAGCACCGGCACGCCGTCCGCCGCGAAGATCAACGACTTCACGATCTCGGACACCTCGCAGCCGATCGCCTCGGCGGCCTGGGCGGCGGTACGGGTCTCGTCCGGGAAGCGGCGGATCTCGACGTCGAGCCCGAGTTCGTGCAGGGCGGCGGCGAAGAGGGGGTGCGCGAGGGGTTCGGGATGGCTCATGGCCCGCACGCTAGCGTTCGGTGTAGGGGCCATGCGACTCCATTCCAAGCCTTCCCCCTCGCCTCGCGGTAGGGCTCACCCCGCCCGCAACACGCTCGCGACCACCGGACCCGCCGCATCCCCGCCATGCCCACCCGACTGGACGACGGCGGCCGCCGCGAGGTCGTCGGAGTAGCCGGTGAACCAGCTGTTGGAGGTGGCCTGGCCGTCGACCTCCGCCGAGCCCGTCTTCGCGCCCTTCTCCCCGCCGACCGAGGCCATCGCCTTCGTCGCCGTTCCCTCGCCGACCGTCGCCGCCCGCATCATGGCGCGCAGCTGGCTCGACGCCGAGGTCGACAGGGAACGCGACGCCTCGGCGAAAGTCCGCCCGTCCAACTCCTGCGACACCAGGAACGGCTGCTTGAAGGTGCCGTACTTCGCGGTGGCGGTGATCGAGGCGACGTTGAGGGCGTTCATCTGCACGGTGCCCTGCCCGATGTACTGCTCCGCCGCCGCGCCCTGCGTCTCCTCGGGGATGCGCCCGTCGAACGAGTCGATGCCGGTCTTCCAGTCGAGGCCGATGCCGAAGACGTCCCGGGCCTCCTTGCCGAGCGCGGAGTCGTCGTCCACGTCGTCGATCAGCTTGATGAAGGCGGTGTTGCAGGACTTGGCGAAGCTCCGCGTGAACGGGACGGTGCCGAGCGAGAAGTTGTCGAGGTTGTGGAACGTACGGGTGTAGTAGCGGGCGTCCGGTGGGCACGGGGCGGGCCCGTTCGCCGTCACGAGCCCCTTCTCCAGGAGGAGCGCAGCCGTGACGATCTTCAGCGTCGAGCCGGGAGCCTGCTGGCCCTGGAACGCCGCGTTGAAGCCGGCCGCCGGGCTGTTGGCGACGGCCCGGATCTCGCCGGTGGACGGCTTGACCGCGACGACGGAGGCCTGTTCGTACGACTGCACGGCCTTCTCGGCCGCCGCCTGCGCCTTCGCGTCGATGGTGGTCTCCAGGCGCCCCGGCTTGCCCTTCACATGAGTGACGAGTGTGGTGTTCGGGACGCTGTCCGTGCCGGACTCGATCCAGGTCTCGACACCCGGCTGCCCGCCGGTCTTCGCCGCGTACTTCTCGCGCAGCTTGTCCAGGACCGGGCCGAGCGAGGGGTACTTCTCCGCCGTCAGCTCGACGCCCTTGCGGTCGACGGCCGTGATCGCGCCCACCTTCGCGGGGCCGGTGCGCAGGGTCGCGCCCTTGGTGAGCTTCGGGTGGATGACGGTGGGCGTCCAGTCGACGAGCGGTCGCCCGGTGGAGAGCCCGCGTACGACGGTCAGCTCGGAGTCGTACGTCCAGGGCTTGGACTGCCCCTCGTACGTGATGGTCGCCTTCACCGTGAAGGGCACCTTCGGGCCGACGGCCGTGCCCGGGGTGATCTCGGCCTTGGTGACCTTCGCGCCCACACCGAAGTCGGCGACCACCGGCCCTGCGTCGACGGGGTTGTTGGTCAGCTGCCCGGCCCGGTCGGGCTCACCAGCCGCCCACGCGGCCAGGAACGCCTTGGCGGCGTTGGCGACCTCGCCCTCGGTGACGGGCCCGGTCAACTTCTCCTCGGCCCCGGACGAAACCCCCACACCGGAACCCCCGCTGACGCCCTGCCAGAGGTTGTAGCCCCCGTAGGCGACCCCGCCCGCCACGACGACGAAGACGCCGCCGACGATCGCGACCTTGGCTCCACCGCGCATCTTCGTGGTCCCCTCCCCCAGAAGCCCCAAAAGTCCACACAGTCAAGCACCCGCCCCACCTGTTGTCACCAAGCGGCCACGTGGTGGGCGTACGAGAGGATGGCGAGATGGATCGAAAGTACAAGAAAGAACTCGAGGAAATCGCCCGGAGGAACCAGACCGCCGGTGACAACAGCCTCGGCTTCTACACCGCGACCGTGGACGCACCGCCTCATCCTCACACCGTTCTGGGCATAGCCGCCGGAAGCAGGTGGGGAACCCCGATGGAAGCGGTGGTGAGCATGCAGAGGCGCGCGAGCGAGATCGGCGCCGATGGTGTGCTGGGTGTGTCGATCATCGCGGTCGGGTTGCATGCCGACCTGTACGTCGCCTACGGCACCGCCGTCCGATGGGTGCAGTCCGAGTAAGCGGAAGGGCGCGGCCCACCGGCCGCGCCCCCTCCCGACTACTCCCGCCCCGCTACACCCACGTGTCCAGCCACATCCGGTTCCGCCACTGGTCCATCGGGATCGACGTGCCCGTGTAGATCGGCCAGAAGTAGATGAAGTTCCAGACGATGAGCAGGACCAGGACTCCCGCGCCCACCGCGCCGAACGTCCGGCGTCTTTCCGTGGAGCCCGCCGGGCCGATCATCGCGCCGATCATCATCGTCACCGCGAGACACAGGAACGGCACGAAGACGACCGCGTAGAAGAGGAAGATCGTGCGTTCCTGGTAGAGGAACCACGGCAGCCAGCCCGCCGCGATGCCGCACGCGATCGCGCCCGCGCGCCAGTCGCGGCGGAAGAACCAGCGCCACAGGATGTACAGGATCGCGAAGCACGCCGCCCACCACAGCAGGGGCGTGCCCAGGGCCAGGACTTCCCGGGCGCACTTCTCCGTCGCGGTCGACGGGCAGCCCGCCGTGCCCGGGGCCGGGGACTCGTAGAAGTACGAGACCGGGCGGCCCAGGACGATCCAGCTCCACGGGTTCGACTCGTACGTGTGCGGCGAGTTCAGGCCCACGTGGAACGTGTAGACCTCGGTCTCGTAGTGCCACAGGCTCCGCAGCCAGTCCGGCAGGAACGCCCAGAAGCCGCCGCCGTCGATCTTGTCCTGCTCGGCCGCCCAGTTACGGAAGTACCCCTTGTCCGTGACGATCCAGCCCGTCCATGTCACCACGTACGTGACGATCGCCACCGGCACCACCGATACGAACGCCGGGATCAGGTCGCGCCTCAGCACCGCCACGTACGGGCGGACCGCGCCGGCCGTCCGCCGGGCCCCCACGTCCCACAACACCGTGAGCAGCCCGAACGCCACCATCACGTACAGGCCGTTCCACTTCGTCCCCGCCGCGAGCCCCAGCGACACCCCCGCCGCGATCCGCCACGGCCGCCAGCCGAGCCGCACCGTCTCCGCGGCCAGGGAGTCCGGACGCAGGACCCCCTCGTCGTCCACCGGAAGGGCCGCCGCGAGCCGCCGCCGCGCCCAGTCCCGGTCCACCACCAGACAGCCGAAGGCCGCCAGCACGAAGAACATCAGCACCTGGTCGAGCAGCGCCGTCCGGCTCATCACGAAGTGCAGGCCGTCCACCGCGAGCAGCAGACCCGCCAGACACCCCAGGAACGTCGAGCGGAACATCCGCCGCCCGATCCGGCAGAGCATCAGCACCGACAGCGTGCCGAGCAGCGCCACCATGAACCGCCAGCCGAGCGGCTCGAAGCCGATGATCTTCTCGCCGAGGCCGATGACCCACTTGCCCATCGGCGGATGGACGACATAGCCCGGGTCCGTCGGGATCAGCACCGAGTCCGGGTCGTTCAGGATCGACTTGTCGATGTCCTTGGGCCACGCCCCCTCGTACCCCTGGTTGATCAGCGCCCAGGAGTCCTTGGCGTAGTACGTCTCGTCGAATATCACCGCGTGCGGCTTGCCGAGGTTCCAGAACCGCAGCACGCCTGCGAGCAGCGCCACCAGCAGCGGACCGCCCCAGGCGGCCAGCCGCCAGATCCGCTCCCCGGTGCCGGCCGAAAGACCGAACAGCGACCACATCCGCGGTGAGGGCCGGGTGTACGGCGGTACGAGACGCTCCCGCAGACCTGGCCCGGCGGCGCGGCCGACGGGGGGCGTGTAGCCGAAGCGCCGCAGACGCTGCTGCCACGACGGGGGCTCTTCCACGGCGCGCTGACCCTGCAGGGTCTCGGGTGCGGTACTGGTCACCGCGCCATCGTAGGGAACGCTTCTGTGCGAGTCGCCCGTCCGGGCTGCGAGGATGACCCATGTGACAGGAACGCTGGTACTTGCAGGGACGCCCATCGGGGACATCACGGACGCGCCGCCGCGGCTCTCGGCCGAGCTGGAGAGCGCCGACATCGTCGCGGCCGAGGACACCCGGCGGCTGCGCGGCCTGACCCGCGCCCTCGGCGTGCACACCTCCGGCAAGGTCGTCTCGTACTTCGAGGGCAACGAGTCCGCACGTACGCCCGAACTCGTCGAGGCGCTCGTCGGCGGCGCCCGCGTGCTCCTGGTCACCGACGCCGGCATGCCGTCCGTCTCCGACCCCGGCTACCGGCTCGTCGCCGCCGCCGTCGAGCAGGACATCAAGGTCACCGCCGTCCCCGGCCCCTCCGCCGTGCTCACCGCGCTCGCCCTCTCCGGGCTGCCCGTGGACCGCTTCTGCTTCGAGGGCTTCCTGCCGAGGAAGGCCGGCGAGCGGCTCGGCCGGCTCCGCGAGGTGGCTCAGGAGAGGAGGACCCTCGTCTACTTCGAGGCCCCGCACCGCCTCGACGACACCCTCGCCGCGATGGCCGAGGTCTTCGGCCCGGACCGGCGCGCCGCCGTCTGCCGCGAGCTGACCAAGACGTACGAGGAGGTCAAGCGCGGCGGCCTCGGCGAGCTCGCGGAGTGGGCGAAGGACGGCGTACGGGGCGAGATCACCGTCGTCGTCGAGGGCGCCCCGGAGGCCGCGCCCGCCGAGCTCGACGCCGAGGAGCTGGTGCGCAGGGTGCGGGTGCGCGAGGAGGCGGGGGAGCGGCGCAAGGAGGCCATCGCGGCGGTCGCCGCCGACGCGGGCCTGCCCAAGCGCGAGGTCTTCGACGCGGTCGTGGCGGCGAAGAACGCGGAGAAGAGCGCGGAGAAGAGCGCGGAGAAGAGCGCGGAGAAGGGCGCGGAGAAGGGCGCGGGGAACTCCAAGAGCTCCGAGAAATGAGCCCCGGCGCAATACCCCGGATATTCCCGAGACGCTCAGGAATCGGTAAAGAGCTATCGTGAAAAGCAAAGCCGAACCCGCGCGGCGGGCCTCCTGAGGGCCTGAGAGCAAGGGAAGGGGCAAGACCCTCCCATTGTTCGACCGGCGCTGATGCGCTCCGGCCCGAAAAGGCGTCCACTGGTCGGTGGAGAGGAGCTGGCATGAGTGAGATCACCGGCACCGGCATACCCGTCGCCCACGAGGCGTACGCCTTCGCCTGCATGCGCTGCGGGTACGGCTGGGAGCAGGCGTACGACATCGAGCACCACATCGACGCCGCCGGCAACGAGTTCATCGTCTACAAGGCCGGTGGCGAGCGGGTTCCTTCGCCGCTGTCCAGTCCGACCTGCATGAACTGCGGCGGGCACGTCGTCCGCATCATGCGCGCGGGGCAGGTTTCCTCGGTCCTGGACTCGTGGGAGCAGGCCCACCACCGGAACGTCGCCGGTACGCCCCACCGGCCGGTCACCCCGGCCGGGCCCATCGGTCTGGCGGGGCCGATCGGGCAGGACCTGGAGCGCGAGGTACCCGCGGCGGCCCCGACGGCCCCGACGCCCCCGGCGGCGTCGGCAGCCCCCGCGGCTCCCACGGGCGACGTTCCCGGCCCGGTGCACGTGGAGGAGCGCCGCCGCCGGCGCCTGTCGGACCTGTTCCGTCCGTCCCGGCGCAAGTGACCCGGTAAGCCCTCGGCCCTTCGCTCTCGGACTCATGGCCCTCGTACGATCGGGGCCATGAGTTCGAAGGACGCCCCGCCGCCGCTGCCCGAACCGCTCCCGCTCCCGGTCGCGGACTCCCACACGCACCTGGACATGCAGTCCGGCACCGTCGAGGAGGCCCTCGTCAAGGCCGCCGCCGTCGGCGTCAGCACCGTCGTCCAGGTCGGCTGCGACATCAAGGGCTCCCAGTGGGCCGCCGAGACCGCCGCCGCCCACGACAACGTGCACGCGGCCGTCGCCCTGCACCCCAACGAGGCCCCCCGGATCGTCCTCGGCGACCCCGACGGCTGGTCCCGGCAGGGCGCCCGTGAGGCGGGCGGGGACGGGGCCCTGGACGACGCGCTCGGCGAGATCGACCGCCTCGCCGCCCTCCCGTACGTCCGCGCCGTCGGCGAGACCGGCCTCGACTACTTCCGTACCGGCCCCGACGGCATGGCCGCCCAGGAGCGCTCCTTCCGCGCCCACATCGAGATCGCCAAGCGCCACGGCAAGGCCCTCGTGATCCACGACCGCGAGGCCCATGCCGACGTCCTGCGGGTCCTGGACGAGGAGGGCGCGCCCGAGCGGACCGTCTTCCACTGCTACTCCGGCGACGCCGACATGGCCCGGATCTGCGCCGCCAAGGGCTACTACATGTCCTTCGCCGGCAACATGACCTTCAAGAACGCCCAGCCGCTGCGCGACGCCCTCGCCGTCGCCCCGCTCGACCTCGTGCTCGTCGAGACGGACGCCCCGTTCCTGACTCCCGCGCCGTACCGCGGCCGGCCGAACGCGCCGTACCTCATCCCGGTCACCGTCCGCGCGATGGCCGCGGTGCGCGGGATCACGGAGGAGGAACTGTGCGAGGCGCTCGCCGTGAACACGGCCCGGGCCTTCGATTACTGATCCATAACGGTTACGTGTTGTAGTCGGGTCGTTTTGGAGAGTGATCGTCGCCGGGGCTAGGGTCCCGGCCTCGTGAGCACTTCCCAGGGCAGTCACCGCGCCGCACGGCGTTCAGCGCCCGCGCCCGTGCCCCAGCCCGCGCCCGTCCACGACCAGCCGACCCAGGAGGCGGTCCTCCTCCCGCCCCAGGGCTCCCGCGCAGAGGCCCGGCGCGCGGCCCGCCGGCGCAAGGCCAGGTCGGGGCCCGGGGAGGGGCTGCGGCGGATCGTCCCGCAGGCCCTGGTCGTCGCCTTCCTGGCGGGCGGCACCAGCGCCTTCGTCGCCAACGACAAGGCGATCCGGCTCTCCGTCGACGGCGTCCCGCGGACCCTGCACACCTTCGCCGACGACATCGACGAACTGCTCGCCGACGAGGGTCTCGCCGTCGGCTCCCACGACATCGTCGCCCCCGCCCCCGGCGCGGACCTGGCCAGCGGCGACGAGGTCGTCGTCCGCTACGGCCGGCCCGTCGCCCTCACCCTCGACGGGCAGCGCCGTCAGGTGTGGACGACCGCCAGGACCGTCGACGCCGCCCTGCGCCAGCTCGGCGTACGGGCCGAGGGCGCGTTCCTCTCGGTCTCCCGCGCCGCCCCCATCTCGCGCCGGGGCCTCGCCCTCGACGTCCGTACCGAGCGGACCGTCACCCTCCTCGCCGACGGCCGCGAGCGGACCCTGCGCACCAACGCCGCGACCGTCCGAGAGGCCGTCGAGGAGGCCGGCATCACCCTCTCGGGTCAGGACACCACCTCCGTACCGGCGGACTCCTTCCCGCGCGACGGCCAGACGATCACGGTCCTGCGCATCACCGGCACCCAGGAGATCCGCGAGGAGCCGATCCCGTACGCCGTCGAGCGGACCCGCGACCCCGAGCTCTTCGCGGGCACGGAGGTCGTCGAACGGCAGGGCGTGCAGGGCGTGCGCCGGGTCACGTACACCCTGCGGACCGTCAACGGCGTCCGGCAGAAGCCGCGGAAGACCGGCGAGGAGATCGTCCGCGAGCCCGTCACCCAGAGGGTGAAGGTCGGCACGCGGCCGCTGCCCAGCTCCGTCGCTGGCGCGGACGGGCTCGACTGGGGCGCGCTCGCCGCCTGCGAGTCCGGCGGCCGGCCGAACGCGGTCGACCCCTCGGGGACGTACGGCGGGCTCTACCAGTTCGACCCCGGCACCTGGCGCTCGCTCGGCGGCAGCGGGGTCGCCCAGAACGCGTCGGCGTCGGAGCAGACGTTCCGGGCGAAGAAGCTGTACGTGTCGCGGGGAGCGAGCCCGTGGCCGCACTGCGGCCGAAGGCTGTACCGGTGAGCCGTAGGCTGTACCGGTGAGCACCACCACCGGCCCCGAAGGCCCCGACGCCCTCCTCGGCCCCGCCGACATCCGTGAACTGGCAGCAGCCCTTGGCGTGCGCCCGACGAAGCAGAAGGGCCAGAACTTCGTCATCGACGCCAACACGGTCCGGCGGATCGTCCGCACGGCCGAGGTGCGCCCCGACGACGTGGTCGTGGAGGTGGGCCCCGGACTCGGCTCGCTGACCCTGGCGCTGCTCGAGGCGGCGGACCGGGTGACGGCGGTGGAGATCGACGACGTGCTGGCGGCGGCGCTGCCGTCGACGATCGCCGCGCGCCTGCCTGGGAAGAAGGACCACTTCGCGCTCGTCCACTCCGACGCGATGGAGGTCCAGGAGCTGCCGGGCCCGCCGCCCACGGCGCTGGTCGCGAACCTCCCGTACAACGTGGCCGTACCGGTCCTGCTGCACATGCTCGACCGCTTCCCGACCATCGAGCGGACGCTCGTCATGGTCCAGGCGGAGGTCGCGGACCGGCTCGCCGCCAAGCCCGGCAACAAGGTCTACGGCGTGCCGTCGGTGAAGGCGAACTGGTACGCCGACGTGAAGCGGGCGGGCTCGATCGGCCGCAACGTCTTCTGGCCGGCCCCGAACGTCGACTCGGGCCTCGTCTCGCTGGTCCGCCGTACGGAGCCGGTCGCGACGACCGCCTCCAAGCGCGAGGTCTTCGCGGTCGTCGACGCGGCCTTCGCCCAGCGCCGCAAGACCCTCCGCGCCGCCCTCGCCGGCTGGGCGGGCTCCCCCGCGGCGGCGGAGGAGGCCCTCGTGAAGGCAGGCATCTCCCCGCAGGCCCGCGGCGAGGCCCTGACGGTGGAGGAGTTCGCCCGGATCGCGGAGGCGAAGGCGTGAGCGGGACGGAGCCGGGTTCCGGCGCGGGTACGGGTGAGGGCGCGGGCGCCGAGCGGGACGCGGCGGTGCCGGGGGCCGGCGCGGGTGCTGTCAGCGCGCGGCCGGAGGCCGGCGCGCAGCCTGGCGCGCGTACCGCCGGTGCCGCGCACGGCGGCCCCGGCGACGCAGCCGCCGGTGCGGGCGCCGAGCGGGGTGGGGCCGTGCCGGAGGTCGGCGCGGGCGCGCAGCTCGGCGCAGCCGCTGGGCCGGCCGGGGGCGCCGGTTCCGTCGGCGCCGGCACGCGGCTCGGCGCGCGTACCGCCGGTGCCGCGCACGGCGGCCCCGGCGACGCAGCCGCCGATGCGGCCACGTGGCTCGGCGACGCAGCCGTCGGCACGGGCGCGCAGCCCGGCGCAGCCGCCCCGTCCGTCACCGTCCGCGTTCCCGCCAAGGTCAACGTGCAGCTGGCCGTCGGCGGGGCGCGGGCCGACGGGTTTCATGACCTGGCCAACGTCTTTCTCGCCGTCTCCCTCTACGACGAGGTGACCGCGACGCCCGCCGCCGAGCTGACGGTCACCTGCGAGGGGCCGGACGCGGACAAGGTCCCCCTGGACCGCACCAACCTGGCCGCCCGCGCGGCCGAGCTGCTCGCCGCCCGGCACGGGATCTCCCCGGACGTCCACCTCCACATCGCCAAGGACATCCCGGTGGCCGGCGGCATGGCGGGCGGCAGCGCCGACGGCGCGGGCGCGCTCCTCGCCTGCGACGCGCTCTGGGGCCTGAACTCCTCCCGAGCCGAACTCCTCGACATCTGCGCCGAACTCGGCAGCGACGTGCCGTTCAGCCTCGTCGGAGGGGCGGCGCTCGGCGTCGGCCGCGGCGAGCGGCTCACCGAGCTCCCGGTGGACGGCGGCTTCCACTGGGTCTTCGCCGTCGCCGACGGCGGCCTGTCGACACCGGCGGTGTACGGCGAGTTCGACCGCCTCCACGCCGGCGTCACCGTCCCCGAACCGGGCGCCTCCCCCGCGCTCCTGGACGCCCTGCGCACCGGCGACGCGACCGCCCTGGCCGGCGCGCTGGCGAACGACCTCCAGCCGGCGGCCGTCTCCCTGCGCCCGTCCCTGACGGCCACCCTGGACGCGGGCACGGCGGCCGGCGCCCTGGCCGCCCTGGTCTCGGGCTCAGGGCCGACGACGGCCTTCCTGGTGAAGGACGAGGACGCGGCCCGCACGGTCGCCGACGCCCTGATCGCCTCCGGCACCTGCCGCACGGCGCGCGTGGCGACGTCCCCGGCGCCGGGCGCGACCGTCCGCTAGCCCTTCGGCGTGGCCAGGAGCAGGTTCGGGTCCGGTACCTGCTTGAAGAAGGACGCGCTGGTGACGTAGACGGTCTTGCCGCGCACCGCCACGGACGTCGGGTTGGACAGCCCGTCCTGCTCCGTGAGCACGATCTCCTGCGTCCCGTCGGGGCGTACGAGGGTCACGTCGTCGCTCATGATGAGCGCGGCGAGGACGGTGTCGCCCTTCCCCGTGAAGCCGAAGTCGTCGATCCAGGTGAGCCCGGTCGCCCGGGTCTCGACCGGGCCCGCGGTCTCGTCGGCGCGTACGGGGATGCGCAGCAGCGTCTGCCGGTCGGTGTTGGACACCCTCACGGCGCCGTTGTGGAACTTGAGGCCGTTCGCGCCGACGCCTAAACCGGCGGGCGGGGCGAGCGGCTGGAGCGCCGCCCCGGTGGCCCAGGCGGTGGGCGTACCGCCCTGCCGCGGGACGCTCCACACGGTGCCGTGCACCGAGTCGGCGACGTACAGCGTGCCTCCCCCAGCCTCCGGCCGGGGGGACCCCCATCTCGCTTCGCTCGTCTCGTCGAGGGCGAGCGCGTTCGGGAACCCGTCGGCCGGCAGCTGCGCGATCCGCACGGGCGCGCCGCCGTCGGGGTCGACGCGCCAGACGCCGGTCTCGCTCGTCCCGGTCGCGTACGTGACGTAGAGGGTGCCGTCGTGGGCGCGGGTGATGCCCATGGCGGCGGCCATCCCGATGACGGGCGTCATCGGGTTCTCGACGACGGGCAGGGTCGCGAGGATCCGGGTGTCGCCGTTCTTGTCGACGCGGGCGACCTGCCGGGCGAAGGCGAAGGTCACGTACGCGGAGCCGTCGGGTCCGACGACGATGTTCTCCGGGGTCTGTCCGGCGGCGAAGTCGAAGTGCGCGACGACGCGCGGATCGGTGACGGTCGGCTCTCCGGCCACCGTGGGGCCTGACGCGAGCACGGTGAGGGCGACGGTGGCCGTGGCGGCAGCGGCCAGGCGGGTGAGTCGGGACATGGGCGGCCTCTCCTTGAGAGTGGGCGGGCCCGAGGCGCCGGGTGCCCGGCACCAGACGAAACATGGCGATGCGTCAGCCGGCGTCGGTGGGAGGCATGGCCGCGAGATCGCCCACATGGCCGACGCCTTGGGGCCAGTTGGCACTGCTGCCTTGAGCATCATGGGCGCGTCGAAGGTCGAGCGTGTGGGGGCGGTCTGTGAAGCTGAGACGCGTCGCTGGCCCGGCGGGAGTGGCGGTCAGCTGATGGCCTCGGGCCAGTAGCGTGCCGGGCCCTGAGGACGAAATGCGTACGCGCGCGGGGTTCCAAGTGCGCTGATTGTCTGCGGGGCTCACCACGACATGTACTCCAAGGTCGAGGAGGATCTGGCGACGCCCGCCGACGCCACGGGACTCCCATTCTTGCTTCACGGACTTCCCTGTAGGCACCCATTCCCACCGGGCGTGTGGCGTCGACTCCAGCGCATCGAGGAGAGAGGATCGCGACTCCAGCTCCGCCTGGACCGCGTCGGCGGCTGTTCCTCGCAGGACCGCCAGCCGACCTGCGAGTTCGCGGATTTCGTTGCGCAACTGCTGGGCACGGTCGTGATCGTCCGACTGGCCGATGTCGTATGGGAATCGAGCGATGAACGGAATTTCCGCGAACTCGCTCATTACAGACTGCTCTACGGCAGTCTCGATCCGGACGGCGCATACGAGCACCTTGCAGCCTTCTGGGCACCGGTAGACATCGTTCGAATTGCCGCCATGCATCAGACGACGGCTGTTGTAGTGCAACGGCGCTCCGCACTCCGAGCAGTGTGCGACGTGCAGCAACAAGGATGAGCGCAAGCGAGGGCGCTGCGTTGCGCTGCGGCGCGCTGTAAGAGTTGCCTGCAGCCTCTCCCAGGTTCCTGTGTCGATCAGTGCTGGACCCACGCGTACCGGTTGTCCGCTGGTGTCCGTGACCGCGCGTCGCTCGCGGCCGCTGCCGGTGGTGCGATGGCCCAGTAGCGATGGGGATTGCAGCATCCGCCTCAAGACGGTCGGCGACCAGTCGGAGACCTTGCCGCGTCTGGAACTCACTGTTCCGGGCGACGGAACTCCGACGGTGTTGAGAGTGCGACACACGGAGGTGACGGTCTCGCCCTCAAGGACCTGATTCACGATCCAGCGCATGCGCTCGGCCGACTTCTCGCACAGTGCCAGACGCTTACCGCCGTTGCCGTCCTCGATGATCTGGTACCCATAGGGTGCGTTGCCGCCGATCCAGCGCTCGGCTTGCCGCAGGGACAGTCTGGAGCGGGCGATCCGTGCTTGGATGAGGCCGCTCTCGGCCTGAGCCTCGACGATGGCGGCCAGAAACCTGCGCCTCCCGTCAGGAGTTGCTGTGTCAAGTGCGTCGCGGGCGGTGACGAGAGACTTCCCTTCCGCCTCCAGGCTGCTCAACAGGTCGACGGCGACGATCGTGGAGCGGGCCAGGCGGTCGGGTTGCGCGACGACCAGGACATCCCACCGGTCCAACTCGCCGAGGAGCCGATTGAGTCCGGGACGCCCGTAAGCGGCTACCGAACCCGATACGTCCACATCCGCTGCCTCGACCACCACTTCCCAGCCGCGTGCGTCGCACAGCAATCTGCAGTCGGCCACCTGCGAGGCGATTGAGGTGCTGCCGTCGCTGTCACGACTGAGGCGGGTGTAGACGGCGGCTCGTACGGTCTGCTGATCCATCACGGTTCCTCATCGCAACGTCGTTGTTGGACCCGGGCATCATACTTCCTCTGGAGCCTAGGAGTGATGACTTGACTGCGAAGTGTGATGATGGGATCGCGTCGCTACTGCCCGGACGCTCGGCGACGCCGGTCGCGGTCGACGTTGCCGTCCCGGCGGCGATGGGGATGGCCCTGGCGGGCTGGCTCCTGGTCGAACGGGCGGGTCGCGTACGGAATCCCGGGGCGACGCATTCAATCTGAGTCTGAGTCAGATACGAGGGGTGTCCCGGCCGTTGGTGGGACCTGTCCGTGCTTCGAGGGAAGGGCCGTGCGTCGTCCCACCCGCGCCTGCCCCTACCCTGGTGCCTTCACGATCGTGAATCGGTGCGGTGCGACGGATGGGAGCGGTACGGGTGACGGGGGCGAACGGCTCGGAGATGGTCGGCGAGGTTCTGGGCGGGCGGTACCGCGTGACCGCGATGATCGGACGCGGTGGCATGGGTGTGGTCGCCCGGGCGGTGGACCAGGTGCTGAACCGCGAGGTCGCCGTGAAGGTGCTGCGGGCCTACACCGACGCCTCCGCCGCCGAACTGGCCGATCTGCGGATCCGGATGGAGCGGGAGGCACAGGCCGCCGCCCGGATCCGGCACAGCGGCGTGGTCACCGTGCACGACGTGGTCGAGGAGCGGGGGCTGCCCGTCATCGTCATGGAGCTGGTCGACGGGCCCTCCCTCGACGACGTGCTGACCGAACGCGGACCGCTGGACCCGCGCGAGGTGGCCGCGATCGGTGCCAAGATCATGGACGCGCTCGACGCGGCGCACCGGGCCGGGGTCCTCCACCGGGACGTGAAGCCGGGGAACGTGCTCCTCGAACGCTCGGGCCGGGTCGTACTCACGGACTTCGGCATCGCCTCGATGGAGGCCACCGACGGCGACGCCATGGCCAAGCTGACCCAGAGCGGTCAGATCGTCGGCTCCCTCGACTACCTGCCGCCGGAGCGCGCGCAGGGCCAGGAACCGGGACCCGCCTCCGACATCTGGTCGCTCGGCATGACGCTGTACGCGGCCGTGGAGGGCACGGCGCCCTTCCGCCGTACGTCGGCGTGGTCCACGCTGGCGGCGATCGTCACCGAGGCGCTGCCCGAGGCCCAGCGTTCGGGACCGCTCGCCCCGGTGCTGCGGGCGCTCATGGCCAAGGACCCGCGTCAGCGCCCGGACGCCGCCCAGGCCCGCGCGATGCTGGAGGCGGTCGCCGCGGGCACGTCCCCGACCCCGACGCCGCCGCCCGTGCAGGCTCCGGCCCCCGCCCCCGTACCGGCCCCCGGTCCCGTCACCCCGCCCCTCGGTGCCTTCGGTCCTGCTGTGGCGCCGCCCCAGCAGCCCGTCCCGCAGCCGGGCATTCAGCCCGTCCCGCAGCCGGGCATGCAGCCGGGCATACCCGCCGGTCGCGGGAGTCGCTCCGAGACCCGTACCGCGATCGTCCGCGCGCGTCGGCGCCGGAGCCGTACCGTCGTCGCGGCGGCGGTCGCCACCGTCCTGGTCGGCGGCGGTGTCGCCTACGCGCTGATGAACAAGGACGGCGAGCCGGGCGGCACCCCGCAGGCCGCGCCCCCCACGACGAGCGCCCCGGCCGACGGAGACATGTCCGGCGCGGGCGGGCTCACCGACGACCCGACCGCCCCGGGGGACCTGACGTCCATGGCTCCCGACGGGACGCCGACCGGCACCCCCACGAAGCCGAGCACCAAGACCCCCACCACGTCACCCGCCGACGACAAGCCGACCACCACCCCCTCGGCCCCGCCCAGGACCGCCACACCCAGCACCACGGTCAAGGAGCCCACCCCCCTCTCCACGGCGTGCACCGGCTGGGCCCACTCGAACCGCAGCGACGGCTACGGGAACCTGTCCCAGAACTCGCACCTGTACACCGGGCCGTACTCGGATTGCGGCTGGGTGACCCCGGTCAAGGACGGCGTGAAGGTCTACTACCACTGCTACGTCACCAACGCCCACGGCAACAAGTGGATCTACGCCCGTATCGAGGGGACGGAGACCGAGGGCTGGGTGTTCGCCGACAAGACCACCGGGGGGAGCGGCTCACTCGCCCGCTGCTAGGGGCTGGGCGCGGGCCGGGATCGCCGCCCGCCGCCCCACCGGCCCGGCCCCCGTACCCTTGGACCTCGATCCATCCCCCGGTACAGGAGTCAAAGTGGCCGTCAACCTGGTCAATGTCGAGGCTGTCAGCAAGGTGTACGGCACACGTGCACTGCTCGACGGTGTCTCGCTCGGCGTCTCCGAGGGCGACCGGATCGGCGTCGTGGGCCGCAACGGCGACGGCAAGACCACCCTCATCCGCATGCTCGCCAAGCTGGAGGACGCCGACACCGGTCGCGTCACGCACAGCGGCGGGCTGCGGCTCGGGGTACTCACCCAGCACGACTCGCTCGACCCGGCCGCCACCATCCGGCACGAGGTCATCGGCGTCATGGCCGACCACGAGTGGGCCGGCAGCGCCAAGATCCGCGATGTGCTCACCGGGCTCTTCGGCGGGCTCGGCCTGCCCGGCTTCGAGCAGGGCCTCGACACCGTCATCGGCCCGCTCTCCGGTGGCGAGCGCCGGCGGATCGCGCTCGCCAAGCTCCTCATCGAGGACCAGGACCTGCTCGTCCTCGACGAGCCCACCAACCACCTCGACGTCGAGGGCATCGCCTGGCTCGCCAAGCACCTCCAGGAGCGCCGCTCCGCGCTCGTCTGCGTCACCCACGACCGCTGGTTCCTCGACCAGGTCTGCACCCGCATGTGGGACGTGCAGCGCGGTGACGTCCACGAGTACGAGGGCGGCTACTCGGACTACGTCTTCGCCCGCGCCGAGCGCGAGCGGATCGCGGCGACCGAGGAGACCAAGCGGCAGAACCTGATGCGCAAGGAGCTGGCCTGGCTGCGGCGCGGCGCCCCCGCCCGTACCTCCAAGCCCCGCTACCGCATCGAGGCCGCCAACGAGCTGATCGCCGACGTGCCGCCGCCGCGCGACACCTCCGAGCTGATGAAGTTCGCCAACGCGCGGCTCGGCAAGACGGTCTTCGACCTGGAGAACGTCACCGTCACCGCGGGCCCCAAGACGCTGCTCAAGCACCTCACCTGGCAGCTCGGCCCCGGCGACCGGATCGGCCTGGTCGGCGTCAACGGCGCGGGCAAGACCTCCCTCCTGCGGGCGCTCGCCGACGCGGCCGTGACCCAGGGCGAGCAGCAGCCCGCCGACGGGAAGGTCGTCGTCGGCAAGACCGTACGGCTCGCCTACCTCTCCCAGGACGTCACGGAGCTCCCCGCCACCCTGCGGGTCCTGGAGGCCGTCCAGCAGATCCGTGACCGGGTCGACCTCGGCAAGGGCCGGGAGATGACCGCCGGCCAGCTGTGCGAGCAGTTCGGCTTCTCGAAGGAGAAGCAGTGGACGCCGGTCGGCGACCTCTCCGGTGGCGAGCGCCGCCGCCTCCAGCTGCTGCGCCTGCTGATGGACGAGCCGAACGTCCTCTTCCTCGACGAGCCCACCAACGACCTGGACATCGAGACCCTGACCCAGCTGGAGGACCTCCTCGACGGCTGGCCGGGCTCCATGGTCGTCATCTCCCACGACCGGTTCTTCATCGAGCGCACCACCGACCGCACCCTCGCGCTGCTCGGCGACCAGACCCTGCGGATGCTGCCGCGCGGCATCGACGAGTACCTGGAGCGGCGGCAGAAGATGATCGAGGCGTCGGTCCCGGCCGCCCCGGCCGCCGCCACCGCGCAGGCCAAGCCGGGCGTTTCGGCGGCCGACGCGCGGGCCGCGAAGAAGGAGCTGCAGAAGGTCGAGCGGCAGCTCTCCAAGCTTTCCGACCGCGAGACCAAGCTGCACGCTCAAATCGCCGAAAACGCCACGGACTTCGAGAAGGTGGCGAAGCTGGACGCTGAGCTGCGGGAACTGGTCGGCGAGCGGGACGAGTTGGAGATGCGCTGGCTCGAGCTCGCCGAGGACGCGTAGAGAAGCCGTAGAGAAGCGGTAACGGGGGCATCACGGGCCGGTCCTCCCTTGGGAACAAGGGGTGGACCGGTCGCTTTTGCGCCATCCCTTGAGTGGTAGAAAGAAAACCCGCTCACACCAAGGGGGAACGCGCTGATGACCCAGCCGCCCAGCAACCAGCCGCCGGGCTTCGGCGCACCGAACCCGGACCCGAACCAGAACCCGGGTCAGAACCCGGCCCAGGGCCCGCCGCCGATGCCTCCGCAGGCTCCGCCGATGCCGCCTCAGGCCCCGCCGGCCCCGCCCGCCCCGCCGCAGGCTCCTCAGGGGGCCCCGCAGCCCGGTTACGGCTACCCGCAGCAGCAGCCCCCGCAGCCGGGCTACGGATATCCCCAGCAGCCCGGCCCGTACGGCCAGCAGCCCGGCCCGTACGGCCAACAGCAGAACCCGTACGGCGGCGGCTACCCGACGCAGCCCCCCGCGCCCGCGCCGGGCGGCAACAACCCCTTCAAGGGCAAGCCGGGCGTCATCATCGGCGCGGCCGTGGCCGCCGCGCTCGTCATCGGCGGCGGCACCTGGTTCGCCCTCAGCGGTGACGAGGAGGAGAAGCCGATCGCCAAGCCGACGGCGACCAGCGGCACCCCGAAGCCGTCCGAGTCCGTCGACCAGGGCGACGGCACCGGGGACGGCGACGGCCGCAACGCCGATGACGACCTCAACGCCGGTCGCCAGGCCGGCGAGGCGAAGATCGACTGGCTGCTCAAGAACAACGTCGACCTGCCCCGCAACGGCGCCGACGTCTTCGGCCCGTGGGTCAGCGGCGACGTCGTCGCCAAGGCGATGTACAAGGGCATCAGCGGCTTCGGCCTCACCGACGGCGCCTCCAAGTGGACCCTGGACCTGCCCTTCGAGGTCTGCGCCGCCGCCCCCGAGCCCGCCGCCGACGGCACCATCGTCATCGCCATCAACGACAAGGCGGGCGACCGCGCCGACTGCAACGTCCTGCAGCAGATCAACCTGAAGACGGGCAAGGCGGGCTGGAAGAAGTCGCTCGACAAGGGCACCGGCTTCAACTCGCTCTCCGACATCACCCTCGCCATCAGCGGCGCCACGGTGACGGCGGCCGGCTCCAACAACTCCTGGGGCTTCCAGCTCTCCGACGGCAAGCAGCTCTTCACCAAGCCGGCCTCCGGCAGCTGCCAGCCGTACGCCTTCGCGGGCGGCACCAAGCTGATCTCCGCCGCCAGCTGCCGCACCGGCGACGTCAACAAGCCGCAGGAGCAGGTCAGCGAGGTCGACCCGAAGACCGGCAAGCCGAAGTGGACCTTCAAGCTCAAGCCCAGCTGGGAGGTCGACAAGGTCTACTCGGTGGACCCGCTGGTCATCTCCGCCCAGCAGCGCGACGAGAAGAAGTGGACCGTCTTCGCCCTCACCGCCGACGGCAAGCTCCGCTCGCAGATCCAGGGCGGCACCGACAAGTACGCGCCCGACTGCGGCGGCGGCGCGTTCGTCGTCTTCGGCCGTAACCTCCAGGGCTGCAACGGCGTGACCGCCGACGCCAACACCTTCTACATGGCGACGGACTCCGAGTACCGCCAGGCCAACGCCGTCGTCGCCTTCGACCTCAACACCGGCAAGCAGAAGTGGCGCGCCGCCGCCCCCGCCGAGCGCTCGATCACCCCGCTGCGCATGGAGGGTTCGGAGGTCGTGGTCTACATGAAGGCGACGTACGACATGGGCGGCGCCGTCGCGACCATCGCCCCGACCGGCGGCTCGCCGAAGATCGTGCAGCAGCACCCGGTGTCGACCGCCGAGATCGAGGACGACTACTACAGCCCCGCGTACGTCTACTCCGGCGGCCACTTCGTCGTCGCGGCGGGCCGCGTCAGCGCCCAGAACGACGCGGAGGAGAAGGAGACCAAGACGATGATGTCCTTCAGCAAGTGACACCCGTCCTCCGCCACCCCCGCGACCTCCGCCACCGATGAACCCACCGCAGCAGCCGGGTGAGCGCCCCACGACCGCCGTGCAGACGGCGGTCGTGGCGGCGCTCCTCGCCGTCGGCACGACCGACGCCCGAATGACTTCCGAGGTATCCACACGATGACGCAGCCGCCCCCGCCCCCGCCGAACCAGCCCCCGGGCCCGCCGCCGAACCAGCCGCCGCAGGGCGGCTTCGGCGCCCCGCAGGACCCTCCGCCCGGCGGCTTCGGCGCGCCCACCCCGCCGCCGAACCAGCCCCCGTACGGCTACCCCCAGCAGCCGCCCGCGCAGCCGCCGACGGCCCCGCCGGCGCAGCCGCAGTACGGGTACCCCCAGCAGCCGCAGGGGCAGCCGCAGTACGGGTACCCCCAACAGCCGCCGCAGCAGCAGCCGTACGGGTACCCGACCCAGCCGCAGCACTACGGCTACCCGCAGCAGGCCACGGTGGCGGCTCCCGGGGGCCCCGGCGGCGGCAAGAAGCTGTCTTCGCAGATGCAGATCATCATCGCCGCCGTGGTCGCCGTCGTCCTGATCGTCGGCGGCGGCATCTGGTACGCCAACTCCGGCGGCGGCGAGGAGAACAACACCGCGGGCGGTACCTCCGAGGGTACGACCGGCGGCCAGAACAAGGGCGGCGGCAACGGCCTCGGCGGGAACGGCAAGGAGAAGGTGCCCGCCAACACCAAGTCCTCGCTCAAGTTCCAGCTGCCGCAGCCCAAGGTCGAGGACACCACGGACGTCTCCGGGTCCTGGGTCACCGAGAAGGCGTACGTGAAGACGGACGTCAACTCGATCGTCGGCCACGACCTCGACAAGGGCACCCCGCTCTGGACCGTGGCCCTGCCCGGCCAGGTCTGCGGCACCACGAAGCACGTCACCGCCGACAACAAGACCGCCATCCTCTTCGAGGCGACCAAGCGGGTCGCGCCGAAGTTCTACCAGCCGTGCACCGAGGTCGGCGTCGTCGACCTGACCGCGGGCAAGCTGGTGTGGTCCGCCTCCGTCACCGGCGGCAACGCGGGTGACGACAAGGCCAAGTTCTCCGAGGTCACCCTCAGCGGTACGACCGTCGCGGCCGGCGGCACGGACGGCGGCGCCGCCTTCGACCTGGCCAACGGCAACGTGCGCTGGAAGCCCAAGGCCAACACGAACAGCTGCTACGACATGGGCTACGGCGGCGGCGAGGGCCTGGTCGCCGCCCGCAAGTGCGGTTCGTACGGCAGCCAGTACGTCATCATCCAGAACCTGAACCCGACGACCGGCGCGCCGATCTCCGAGTACAAGATGCCCACGGGCGTCGAGTACGCGGCGATCGTCTCCACCAAGCCGCTCGTGGTCGCGGCCGACGTCGGCGACACCGCCGGTGACGGCAGCGGCATCTCGGACTTCTTCTCGATCGACGAGAAGACCGGCAAGCTGAAGGTCAAGATCGCGGCGGACGCGGACCGGTTCGCGGCCAAGTGCCGGTCCACCGAGGTCGAGGCGTGCAACAAGGTCGTCGTCGGCAACGGCCGGCTCTACCTGCCGACCGAGGAGCGCGAGGGCAGCACCGGCGAGTACGGCGACGAGACCAACGAGATCCTCGCGTTCGACCTGACCACCGGGAAGCAGGCCGTCGAGAAGGCGGACGCGGGCGACCGGTGGACGCTGATCCCGCTGCGCATGGACGGCGGCAACATCCTCGCGTACAAGGTCCCGCCGTACGACAAGGGCGGGCAGATCGTCTCCATCGACGGTGGCACGATGAAACCGACCACGCTGCTGGAGAACCCGTCGGACAAGTCGGTACGGGACGCGGAGGACAGCTTCTCCCAGGACTACGCCGAGATCCTCTACGTCAACGGCCGGATGTACATCTCGGACGTGATGGTCAGCAAGCCGAGCTCGTCGTCGACGACGCTCAAGGAGTACCTGGCACTGGGGTTCGGCACCAGCTGACCCACGGCTCCCCCTGCCCCCGCGCGGCCCGGCGCGTCGAATCCCTCGACGCGCCGGGCCGTTTGCATGGGGCCCCGACGGGCGAAGTATTCGGAGTCCGGGGGGACGAGCGTGTAGTTTGCCGGGTCATCGGAGTGGCTGGGGCCGGGGGACGGCCTCAGGGGGGAACCAAGAGGGGTAGCTCGATGGGCGTGCGGCTCATGGTGGTCGACGACCACAGACTGCTCGCCGAGGCGCTCGCCTCGGCACTGAAACTACGTGGGCACCGGGTGCTCGCGGCGGCCGCCCCGGTGGCGGGCGCGGCGGAGCTGGTGGTGAGCCGGGCGCCCGAGGTGTGCCTGCTCGGCACGGCCGCGCCGGCCGAGCCGGGGGCCTTCGACCCGATCGTACGGATCAAGCGCGAGCGGCCGCAGGTGGCCGTCGTCGTGCTCGGCCCGGTGCCGTCGCCGCGCGGGATCGCGGCGGCCTTCGCGGCCGGCGCCTCGGGGTACGTACGGCACGACGAGCGCATCGAGGGCGTGGAGCGGGCGCTGATCAAGGCGCGGGCGGGGGAGTCGGCGGTGGCCCCGCAGCTCCTCCAGGGCGCCTTCACGGAGCTGCTCAACCCGGCGGCGCAGCCCGACGACGAGGGGCAGCGGCTGCTGCGGATGCTGACACCGCGCGAGGTGGAGGTCCTTGTCCGGGTCGCGGAGGGCGAGGACACGCGGCTGATCGCGGCGGGGATGGGGATCGCGCCCAGTACGGCGCGGACGCATGTGCAGCGGGTGCTGATGAAGCTGGGGGTGGGGTCGCGTCTCGAAGCGGCTGCGCTCGCTGCGCGCACCGGCCTTCTGGATCGGGCTCATGTGCCCGGGGCCCGGGGGGAACGGCCCTAGAAGCGGCGCCGGTCTCCGGGGGTTGTGCCCACCGGTTCCGCCCTGCGGAACGATTGCCCACAACCGGCGTTGACTCCTGTTGTTGGATTGTGGTTCCTTGTGCGTGGTTCTGTTTGGTTCCCCGTTGAGGATGCCGCCGTGAAGAAGACCGTCACCACCCTCGCCGACGGCCGCGAGCTCATCTACTACGACGCACGGGACGACGCGGTCCGGGACGCCGTCGACACCCGGCCGCTCGACCCCGTCTCCTCCGCCTCCGAGATCCGCTACGACGCCCTGCTCGGCGACTCCGTCGCCGTCGCCTCGCACCGTCAGCAGCGGACCTACCACCCGCCCGCCGACGCCTGCCCGCTCTGTCCGTCCCGTGACGGGCGGCCCAGCGAGATCCCGGCCGCGGAGTACGAGGTCGCCGTCTTCGAGAACCGTTTTCCCTCCCTCTCCGGGGAGACCGGCCGCTGCGAGGTCGTCTGCTTCACCTCCGACCACGACGCCTCCTTCGCCGACCTCAGCCCCGAGCGGGCCGCGCTCGTCCTCGACGCCTGGACCGACCGGACCGCCGAACTCGCCGAGCGGCCCGGCGTCGAGCAGGTCTACTGCTTCGAGAACCGCGGCGCCGAGATCGGCGTCACCCTCGCCCACCCGCACGGCCAGGTCTACGCGTTCCCGTACGTCACCCCCCGGACGGCCCTGATGCGCACCCGGGCCGCCGAGCACCGGGCCGCCACCGGGCGCAATCTCTTCGACGACGTCGTCGCCCGTGAGCGCGCCGACCGGGTCCGCGTGGTCCTGGAGAACGAGCACTGGATCGCCTTCGTCCCGTATGCCGCGCACTGGCCGTACGAGGTGCATCTGCACCCCACCCGTCGGGTGCCCGACCTGCGGGAACTCGACGAGCCGACCCGCACAGCCTTCCCGCAGACCTATCTGGAACTCTTGAGGCGCTTCGACCGGGTCTTCGGACCCGGCGAGCCGCCCACGCCGTACATCGCCGCCTGGCACCAGGCGCCGTTCAGCGGCGCGGACCGTGTCGAGTTCGGGCTGCACCTGGAGCTTTTCACCGTCCGGCGGGCACCCGGCAGACTGAAGTACCTCGCGGGCACCGAGTCCGGCATGGGCGCGTTCATGAACGACGTACCGCCGGAGGCCGCGGCCCAACGACTCCGAGAGGTGGCAACGACATGAAGTACCTGGTGACAGGTGGCGCCGGCTATGTGGGCAGCACGGTCGCCCGGCATCTGGTCGAGGCGGGGCACGAGGTCACCGTCCTCGACGACCTGTCCACCGGCTTCGCCGAAGGCGTCCCGGCCGGCGTCGAGTTCATCGAGGGCCGGATCCAGGACGCCGCGAAGTGGCTCGACGCCACGTACGACGGAGTCCTGCACTTCGCCGCCTTCTCCCAGGTCGGCGAGTCGGTCGCCAAGCCCGAGAAGTACTGGGAGAACAACGTCGGCGGCACGATGGCGCTGCTCGCCGCGATGCGAGCCGCGGGCGTCCGCAAGCTCGTCTTCTCCTCCACCGCCGCCACCTACGGCGAGCCCGAGTCGGTCCCGATCACCGAGTCCGCGCCGACCGCGCCGACCAGCCCCTACGGGGCGTCCAAGCTGGCCGTCGACCACATGATCGGCGGCGAGTGCGCCGCCCACGGCCTCGCCGCGGTCTCGCTGCGGTACTTCAACGTGGCGGGCGCGTACGGCGGTTGCGGCGAGCGGCACGACCCCGAGTCGCACCTCATCCCGCTGGTGCTCGATGTCGCCCTGGGCCGGCGCGAGGCGATCAGCGTGTACGGCGACGACTACCCGACCCCCGACGGCACCTGCGTGCGCGACTACATCCACGTCGCCGACCTCGCCGAGGCGCACCTCCTCGCCCTGGACGCCATGACCGCGGGCGAGCACCTGATCTGCAACCTCGGCAACGGCAACGGCTTCTCCGTGCGCGAGGTCGTCGAGACCGTGCGCAAGGTGACCGGGCACCCGGTTCCCGAGGTCATGGCCGCCCGCCGGCCCGGCGACCCGGCGGTGCTCGTCGCCTCGGCCGAGGCCGCGCGGGAGCGGCTCGGCTGGAATCCGTCCCGCCCGGAGCTGGCGGACATCGTGCGGGACGCCTGGGCGTTCGCGAGAGAGCGGGAGCAGGGACGCGGATGAGCGTGGCGGCGGAGTTCGAGCGGCTGTACGGGGCGGCGCCGGAGGGTGTCTGGGCCGCCCCGGGGCGGGTCAACCTGATCGGCGAGTACACCGACTTCAACGACGGCTTCGTGCTGCCGCTTGCCCTGCCGCACACGGCGGTCGCCGCCGTCTCGCGGCGCGACGACGGGCTGCTGCGGGTGCACTCCGCCGACGTCGAGGGCGGCGTCGTATGGCTCGACGTGGCCACCCTCGAACCCCTCGCCCCACTCCCGGACGGCACCGGCTGGGCCGCGTACCCCGCCGGCGTCGTCTGGGCCCTGCGGGAGGCCGGGCACGCGGTCACCGGGGCGGACATCCACCTCGCCTCCACCGTGCCGACCGGCGCGGGCCTGTCGTCCTCCGCCGCCCTTGAGGTCGTCACCGCGCTCGCCCTGAACGACCTGTTCGGGCTCGGGCTCTCCCGGCCCGGACTCGCCGTCCTGGCCCAGCGCGCGGAGAACGCCTTCGTCGGCGTCCCGTGCGGGGTGATGGACCAGATGGCGTCCGCGTGCGCGGTCGAGGGCCACGCGCTCTTCCTGGACACCCGTGACCTCTCGTACCGCCAGGTGCCCTTCGACCTGGCGGCGCGCGGGCTGCGGCTCCTCGTCGTGGACACCAGGGTGAAGCACGCGCTCGGGGACGGCGCGTACGCGGAGCGGCGCGCCGGGTGCGAGGCCGGTGCGCGGGCGCTCGGCGTGCGCGCGCTGCGTGAAGTCCCGTACGTGCAACTGCCCGATGCCCTCGCGCGTTTGAGCGAGGAATCGGTTCGTCGCTACGTCCGGCACGTCGTCTCCGACAACTACCGGGTCGAGCGGACGATCGCCCTCCTCGACTCCGGGGACCCGACGGCCGTCGGCCCGCTCCTCACCGAGGGGCACGCCTCGCTCCGGGACGATCTGCGGGTCTCCTGCCCCGAGTTGGACCTCGTGGTCGAGACGGCGAACGCGGCCGGCGCGCTGGGCGCGCGGATGACGGGCGGCGGATTCGGCGGCTCTGCGGTCGTCCTCGTGGCCGAGGAGCGGGTGGACGCCGTGGTCACGGCGGTCGAAGAGGCCTTCGCCAAGGCCGGGTTCGCGGCGCCGGGGATCTTCCCGGCCGTGCCGTCGGCGGGCGCCCGCCGGGAGTGAGCACCGAATCCGCAGACGAGTCCGCAGGAGCCCCGCCTGGTGCACGCCTGCGTGACTGCCTTCGGAGTTGTCGACTTCTGTCCCGTCCGTGTGCGGGTGACACGGCAGTACCCACCGTGTTCGGTCAGTTCTCCCAATCGCCTTCCCCGACGGCGCCCCACCCGTACTCTGATGCACAGCGCCGGTGGGGGCCGGCGCGCATCAGGGGGCGAGGCCAGTCGGGTACGGCGCCCGGGACGGGGTAGCAGTCACTGCACGGCGGCGGCCGTGCCATCGACGGACCCCTCGTCCCCGGCGCCGTACCCGCGCCGGTTCCCGTTCCTCGACACTTGGGGGTGTCCGTGGCTCGTATCCGGGTCCTCGTGGTGGACGATCACCGCATCTTCGCCGAGTCGCTGGCCGCCGCCCTCGCGGCGGAGCCCGACGTCGACGTCTCCGCCGCGGGCAGCGGCCCGGCCGCGCTGCGCTGCCTGGACCGGTCCGTCGCCGAGGCGCGGCGGTACGACGTGATGCTGGTCGACGCCGACCTGGGCACGGTCGCCGGCTCGCCCGGCGGGCTCACGGTCGCCCAGGCCGTCACGGACCACGGGGAGCCCGTCGTCGACGGCATCTCCCTGGTCGCCGGTGTCCGTTCGGCGCAGCCCGCCGTCCGTACGGTCGTCCTCGGCGAGAAGGACGACCCGCACCGGGCCGCGCTCGCGCTGCAGGCCGGGGCCTCGGGCTGGGTGGCCAAGGACTGCTCGCTGCAACGGCTCCTGGCGGTGATCCGGGGCGTCCTGCGCGACGAGACGCATCTGCCGCCCGCGCTGCTCACTGGTGTCCTGCGGGAGTTGACGGCGGCCCGCAAGCACCGCACCGAGAGCGAGCAGCTGGTGGAGTCGCTGACCCCGCGCGAGCGCGAGGTGCTGCGCTGCATGGTGGCGGGCCTGGGCCGCAAGGCGGTCGCCGAGCGGCTGTTCCTCTCCCCGCACACCGTCCGTACGCACATGCAGAACGTGCTGGGGAAGCTGGGCGTGCACTCCACGCTCGCCGCGGTCGCGCTGGCGCGCAGGGCCGGGGTCGGACCCGCCGACCTAGCCGGGGATGTTGTCGAACGGGGCGGTCAGCTGGCGTAGCAGCGCCGCCAGTTCGCCGCGATCGGTGCGGGAGAGCTGGGCCAGGATGGCCCGCTCCTGGGCGAGCAGTCCGGCGAGCGCCTGGTCGGCCCGGTCGCGGCCCTCGGGGGTCAGCCGGACCAGCACCCCGCGCCGGTCGCTGGGGTCGGGCAGCCGCTCGACCAGGCCCTTCTTGGTGAGCCGGTCGATCCGGTTGGTCATGGTGCCCGAGGTGACCAGCGTCTGGGTGAGGAGCTGGCCGGGGGAGAGCTGGTACGGGGCGCCGGCGCGGCGCAGCGACGTGAGGACGTCGAACTCCCAGGGCTCCAGCTGGTGCTCGGCGAAGGCGAGCCGACGGGCGCGGTCGAGGTGGCGGGCGAGCCGTGAGACGCGGCTCAGCACCTCGAGCGGTTCCACGTCGAGGTCCGGGCGCTCGCGGCGCCATGCAGCGACCAACCGGTCGACCTCGTCCTCCATGACGATCAGTGTAGAGGGTCTGTTGACATAAAGTCTCTTGACGTCAAGATATATTCGGATGGACTATGGGGAAGGACCGGGCCGGGACTTAGTTCCGCTTCGGCAGCTCGTTCCAGCAAGGGGGCTCGAACATGTATTCCGCACCATCCTCAGCGTCCACAGCACCTACCTGGGATCCCCAGCAGTACCTGCGGCATTCCGGCCACCGCACACGTCCGTTTCTCGACCTGCTCTCCCGAATACCGCTTCTTCCCTCCGCGGGCACTCCCGCCCGGATCGCGGATCTCGGCTGCGGCCCCGGCAATGTGACCGTCCTGCTCGCCGACCGCTGGCCCGATGCCCACATCACCGGCTTCGATCTCTCTCCCGACATGCTGGAACGGGCCGAGAAGGACTGGGCCGGCACCACCTCCGGCGGCGGCTGGCTCGACTTCCGGCCCGCCGACGCCGCCCACTGGACCCCCGAAGAGCCCTACGACCTGATCGTCTCCAACGCCGCCCTGCAGTGGGTCCCCAACCACCCCGAGTCCTTCGGTCCGTGGGTCGACGCCCTCAAGCCCGGCGGCACGTTCGCCTTCCAGGTCCCCGGCAACTTCACCGCGCCCAGCCACGCCCTGCTCGGCGAACTCTGCGACATGCCCCAGTGGCGCGACCGGCTCGACGGCGAGGGCCGCCGTTTCGTCCACATCCTCGAACCCTCCGACTACCTCCTGCGCCTCACCGAACTCGGCTGCGCGACCGAGGTCTGGGAGACCACCTACTCCCAGCTCCTCACCGGCGAGGACCCGGTCCTCGACTGGGTCAAGGGCACCGCGCTGCGCCCCGTCCTGACCGCCCTGGAGGGCGACCAGGCGGCGACGGACGCCTTCCTCACCCAGTACCGCGACCTGCTGCGCGCCGCCTACCCGCCGGGCCCGCACGGCACGGTCTTCCCGTTCCGCCGCATCTTCGCGATGGCGACGAAGCCGGCGTGACGGGGGCAGCGTTACGCCCCGCGTTACGCACTGCGGCACGCCCCGCGTTACGCACCGCGCCACGCACTGCGTCACGCACACGAAGACGCCCCGCACCGGTCCTCCGGTGCGGGGCGCCTCACGTGTACGTCACGCGCGCGTACGTCACGCGCGTGTGCGGTTACGACATCGCGTTGTAGATATTGAAGCCGTAGCCGATCTTGGTCCGCGCGGTGAACTTGTTCGGGGAGGTGTTCAGGTAGCGGTACAGGTCGCCCGCCGAGTCCACGCCCAGCAGGTCGCCCTTGCCGTCGGCGTTCAGGTCGCCCGGCGCGACCAGCTGGCGGTACGTGTTCCAGCCGCTGCCGATCTTCACCCGCGCCTTGAACGGCGTCGCAGCGACACCCGTGCCCGGGTGCAGGTACAGGTCGCCGCCCGAGGTGCGGGCCACGACGTCGGCGCGGCCGTCGCCCGTGTAGTCGCCGGCGCCGAGGATCTTGTTGTACGAGCCCCAGCCGCCGCCGACCTTCACCTTGGACGCGAACCCGGTGCCGTACCCGTTGCCCCGGTACAGGTACAGGTTGCCGGAGCCGTCCCGGGCCAGCAGGTCGCCCTTGCCGTCGCCGCTCAGGTCGCCGGGGCCGACGAGCGTGTTGTACACGCCCCAGCCGCCGCCGAGGTAGGCGTCCCCGATGTAGAGGCCGCCCTGGTAGACCACCGCGACGTCGGACGCGCCGTCCGGGTCCAGGGAGGACAGGTGTGTGAAGTTGATGCCCGCGAAGACACCCTCGTCGCTGGACTGGTTGCGTGCGCCGAGCAGGCCCGTGGTCCGGCTGCCGTACCAGAACAGTGTGCCGGCCGAGTTCCGCGCCTGGACGCCTTCCTTGTTGCCGGTGACCGGGATGTTGCCCGCCCCGCCGAACTGCGGGACTCCGGCCCAGCCGCCCGCGTCGCTGATCTGCTGACGGGCGCTCAGGGTGCCGTCACCCCTGCCGGTGTAGTACCAGAGCGTGCCGGCCGTGTCGCGGGCGATCAGCTCGCCGTTCCCGTCGCCGTTGTCGTCGCCGACGGACAGGATCTGGTTGTAGATGTTCCAGCCGGTGCCGATCTTCACCTTCGCGGCGAACGGCCCGGTCTTGTCGCCCTGGCCGGCGTAGAACCAGAGGTTGCCGGCGGTGTCGCGGGCGATCAGGTCGGCCCAGCCGTCGCCGTTGTTGTCTCCGATACCGAGGAGCTGGTCGAACATGTTCCAGCCGCCGCCGAGAGGCATCCGCGCGGCGAACGGCGCGCTGCGGTCGCCGGTGGCGAAGTACAGGTACAGGTTGCCGCTGTGGTCACGGGCGACGAGGTCGGCCCGGCCGTCGTCGTTCACGTCGCCCGGCGCGACGATCTTGTTGTAGATCTGCCAGCCGCGACCCGTCCAGGCCTCGCCCGCGCCGGTGGGCGTGGCGTCCGTGTACAGGGTGAGCGCACCCTGCTCCGAGAGCATCAGGACCTCGGGGCCGCCGGCCTCAGCGTCCTGGTTGCCGATCGGGATGATGTCCTTCGCGGGCTCCGAGCGGTAGACGGAGAACGGCTCCGTGCCCGCGGTGGTGTAGAACTCGCCGCCCCAGGTGCGGTAGATCAGGTCGCCGTTGCCGTCGCCGTCGAAGTCCGAGAGCTGCGGGGACGCGCCGACCTCGGCCGCCGCGGCACCCGCGCGGGCGCCGTCCGTCGTCGGCCGCGTCAGCGTCGGCGGGGTGAAGGCGGGCGCCGGCTTCTTGACGGCCGGAAGCGGCGCCGGCGGCTCGTCGGCCGAGGCCGGGGTCGCGAGCAACATGCCCGCGGAGAGTACGAGAGCGGTGCAGGCCGCGATGCGGCGCGCGCGCGTGGAGTGCACAGAACGCAAAAAGATCCCCCCCAGGGATCAGAGAACAACGGGCCGGGCGCAGGGGTCCGCGGCGCCTCCGTACGGTAGAAAGCGCGTACGCAGGGCGAACACTCCCCCCGGATGTGGAGGGGAGCATACCTCTGTTCGACGACACGGGATCAACGGATATGCCCGGCAACCACGGAACGCCCGGACTGCCGGGGCGCGGCACTCGCGGCGCCCCGGCGGTCCGGGCGTTCTGGGAATTCGGGCGTTCCGGCGGTAGGCCCGTCAGTTCTTGCGGTGCCCTATCAGCCGTGGCTTCTGCTCCAGGCCGTCCAGGCCGTGCCACGCCAGGTTCACCAGATGCGCCGCGACCTCCGCCTTCTTCGGCTTACGGACGTCCAGCCACCACTGACCCGTCAGCGCCACGCTCCCCACCAGCGCCTGCGCGTACAGCGGCGCCAGCTTCGGGTCGAAGCCCCGCGCCTTGAACTCCAGGCCCAGGATGTCCTCCACCTGCGTCGCGATATCGCTGATCAGCGACGCGAAGGTGCCCGTCGACTGCGCCACCGGCGAGTCCCGGACCAGGATCCGGAAACCGTCCGTGTACCGCTCGATGTAGTCGAGCAGCGCGAACGCCGCCTGCTCCAGGAGCTCCCGCGGATGCCCGGCCGTCAGGGCCCCGTTCACCATCTCCAGGAGCTGCCGCATCTCCCGGTCGACCACGACCGCGTACAGCCCCTCCTTGCCGCCGAAGTGTTCGTACACCACCGGCTTCGAGACCCCGGCCTTCGCCGCGATCTCCTCCACCGACGTGCCCTCGAAGCCCTTCTCGGCGAAGAGCGTCCGGCCGATGTCCAGCAGCTGCTCCCGGCGCTCCGCGCCCGTCATCCGCACCCGGCGGCCGCGCCGGGGCTTGTTCTCGCTGCTTCCGGTACCCCCGGTACCGCTGGTACTGCCGTCGATCGCCACGTTCTCCATCATGCCGCGTCGACGGGCTCGCCCCGGCGCCGGGCTTCGATCCGGGCGGCGTTCGGCCAGCGCACGTCGTACGCCCAGCCGAGCATCTCGAACCAGCGGATCAGCCGGGCGCTGGAGTCGACCTGGCCGCGCAGCACCCCGTGCCGCGCCGACGTCGGGTCCGCGTGGTGCAGGTTGTGCCAGGACTCGCCGCACGACAGCACCGCCAGCCACCACACGTTGCCCGAACGGTCCCGGGACTTGAACGGCCGCTTGCCGACCGCGTGACAGATCGAGTTGATCGACCACGTCACGTGGTGCAGCAGCGCGACCCGGACCAGCGAGCCCCAGAAGAACGCCGTGAAAGCGCCCCACCACGACATCGTCACCAGACCGCCGACCAGCGGCGGGATCGCGAGCGACAGCATCGTCCAGTAGATGAAGTCGCGGGAGATCCGGCGGATCGCCGGGTCCTTGATCAGATCCGGCGCGTACTTGGCCTGCGGCGTGCGCTCCTCGTCGAACATCCAGCCGATGTGCGCCCACCACAGGCCCTTCATCAGCGCCGGCACCGTCTCGCCGAACCGCCACGGCGAGTGCGGGTCGCCCTCCGCGTCGGAGAACTTGTGGTGCTTGCGGTGGTCCGCCACCCACCGCACCAACGGGCCCTCCACCGCGAGCGACCCCATGATCGCCAGGGCGATCCGCAGCGGCCGCTTCGCCTTGAACGAGCCGTGCGTGAAGTACCGGTGGAACCCGATCGTGATGCCGTGGCAGCCGACGTAGTACATGACCACGAGCAGCGCCAGGTCGAGCCAGCTCACCCCCCAGCCCCAGACCAGCGGCACGGCCGCCAGGAGCGCCAGGAAGGGCACCGTGATGAACAGCAGCAGCGCGATCTGCTCGATCGATCGTTTGCTGTCCCCGCCGAGCGTGGCGGGGGGCAGATCGGAGAGGTCCGGGTCGGTGGGTTCGAGCACCTCGGGGCTGGAGGTCATGGGTGTCCCCTGGGGGGTGAGGGTGAGGGTGAAGGAGCCGTGGCTACGGGACCGTAACCTACGGCGACGTAAGTATGGCAGCGCCGGGCCGCGCGGCAAGAGGGCACACGAGGGGCTGCGAGGTGTCCAAGGGATGGACACCTATCCTGTGTGCGTCGGACAGCGCGGTCCGCAAGCCTCCAGTACCCCTCCAGATGTGCCCGAACACTGCAAGGAGCCGCACCTGTGAGCAGTGCCGACCAGACCCCCACCGCCAGTGCCGAGCTGCGTTCCGACATCCGCCGACTGGGCGATCTGCTGGGCGAGACGCTCGTCCGCCAGGAGGGACACGAGCTTCTCGACCTCGTCGAGAAGGTCCGCCGGCTCACCCGCGAGGACGGCGAGGCCGCCGCCGAGCTGCTCGGCGAGACCGACCTGGAGACCGCCACCAAGCTGGTGCGCGCCTTCTCCACCTACTTCCACCTGGCCAACGTCACCGAGCAGGTGCACCGCGGCCGCGAGATGCGCGAGAAGCGCGCCGCCGAGGGCGGCCTGCTCGCCCGTACGGCCGACATGCTCAAGGACGGCGACCCGCAGCACGTCCGCGACACGGTACGGAACCTCAACGTACGGCCGGTCTTCACCGCGCACCCCACCGAGGCCGCCCGCCGCTCGGTCCTCAACAAGCTCCGCCGGATCGCCGCGCTCCTGGAGACCCCGGTCATCGAGGCCGACCGGCGCCGCGTCGACCTGCGGCTCGCCGAGAACATCGACCTCATCTGGCAGACCGACGAGCTCCGGGTCGTCCGCCCCGAGCCCGCCGACGAGGCCCGCAACGCCATCTACTACCTCGACGAGCTGCACGCCGGCGCCGTCGGCGACGTCCTGGAGGACCTCGCCGCCGAGCTGGAGCGCGTCGGCATCGAGCTGCCCGCCGGCACCCGCCCGCTGACCTTCGGCACCTGGATCGGCGGCGACCGCGACGGCAACCCGAACGTCACCCCGCAGGTCACCTGGGACGTGCTGATCCTCCAGCACGAGCACGGCATCACCGACGCCCTCGAACTCGTCGACTTCCTGCGCGGCCTGCTCTCCAACTCCATCCGCTACACCGGCGCCACGGAGGAACTCCTCACCTCCCTCCAGCGCGACCTGGAGCGCCTCCCGGAGATCAGCCCCCGCTACAAGCGGCTCAACGCCGAGGAGCCGTACCGCCTCAAGGCGACCTGCATCCGGCAGAAGCTCGTCAACACCCGCGAGCGCCTCGCCCAGGGCACCCCGCACCAGGAAGGCCGCGACTACCTCGGCACCGCCGAGCTGATCCACGACCTCACCCTGATCCAGACCTCGCTGCGCGAGCACCGCGGCGGCCTCTTCGCCGACGGCCGGATGGACCGCACCATCCGCACCCTGTCCGCGTTCGGCCTCCAGCTCGCCACCATGGACGTCCGCGAGCACGCCGACGCCCACCACCACGCGCTCGGCCAGCTCTTCGACCGGCTCGGCGAGGAGTCCTGGCGGTACGCGGACATGCCCCGCGACTACCGGCAGAAGCTGCTCGCCAAGGAGCTGCGGTCCCGTCGCCCGCTCGGCCCCACCCCGGCCCCGCTGGACGCCGCCGGACAGAAGACCCTCGGCGTGTTCGGCACCGTCAAGGAGGCCTTCGAGCGGTTCGGCCCCGAGGTCATCGAGTCGTACATCATCTCGATGTGCCAGGGCGCCGACGACGTCTTCGCCGCCACCGTCCTCGCCCGCGAGGCCGGCCTCATCGACCTGCACGCCGGCTGGGCCAAGATCGGCATCGTGCCGCTCCTGGAGACCACCGACGAGCTCAAGGCCGCCGACGTCATCCTCAACGACATGCTGGCCGACCCCTCGTACCGCCGCCTCGTCTCGCTGCGCGGCGACGTCCAGGAGGTCATGCTCGGCTACTCCGACTCCTCCAAGTTCGGCGGCATCACCACCAGCCAGTGGGAGATCCACCGCGCCCAGCGCCGGCTGCGCGACGTCGCCCACCGTTACGGCGTACGCCTCCGGCTCTTCCACGGCCGCGGCGGCACCGTCGGCCGAGGCGGCGGCCCCTCGCACGACGCGATCCTCGCCCAGCCCTGGGGCACCCTGGAGGGCGAGATCAAGGTGACCGAGCAGGGCGAGGTCATCTCCGACAAGTACCTGATCCCGTCCCTGGCCCGGGAGAACCTCGAACTGACCGTCGCCGCCACCCTGCAGGCCTCCGCCCTGCACACCGCGCCGCGCCAGTCCGACGAGGCCCTCGCCCGCTGGGACGCGGCCATGGACACCGTCTCGGACGCCGCCCACACGGCGTACCGGCGTCTGGTCGAGGACCCGGACCTGCCGTCGTACTTCTTCGCGGCGACCCCGGTCGACCAGCTCGCCGACCTGCACCTGGGCTCACGCCCCTCGCGCCGCCCGGACTCCGGCGCGGGCCTGGACGGCCTGCGCGCCATCCCGTGGGTGTTCGGCTGGACCCAGTCCCGGCAGATCGTCCCCGGCTGGTACGGCGTGGGATCGGGTCTCAAGGCCCTGCGCGAGGCAGGCCTCGACGCCGTCCTCGGCGAGATGTACGAGCGCTGGCACTTCTTCCGCAACTTCCTCGCCAACGTCGAGATGACGCTCGCCAAGACCGACCTGCGGATCGCCCGCCACTACGTCGACACGCTGGTGCCGGACGAGCTCAAGCACGTCTTCGCCACCATCGAGGAGGAGCACGCGCTCACCGTCGCCGAGGTCCTGAAGGTGACGGGCGGCCAGACGCTCCTGGAAGCCAACCCGGTGCTCCAGCAGACCTTCGGCATCCGCGACGCCTACCTGGACCCGATCTCGTACCTCCAGGTCGCCCTGCTGGCCCGCCAGCGGGCCGCCGCCGAGCGCGGCGAGGACCCGGACCCGCTGCTCGCCCGGGCCCTGCTGCTCACGGTGAACGGCGTGGCGGCCGGCCTGCGCAACACCGGCTGAACGCCTGGCCCGTACGTGACGGTGCCCCTGCCCGAATCCATGGATTCGGGCAGGGGCACCGTCGTTGGTACGTGGTTCCTACGGGGTTCAGCCCTGGGCCTTGCGGCGGCGCAGGACCAGGACGGAACCGGCGCCCGCGAGGGCGAGGGCCGCGGCGGCGATGATGCCGACGGGCGCGGAGGAACCGGTCTCGGCGAGGTCACCGGTGGCCGAGTCGGTACCGGTGGAGGCGGACGGGGCCGCGCCGGGCGTCTCGGTGCTGCCCGGCGTGCCGGGAGTCGCCGACTCGCTCGGGGTGCCGGAGGGGTTCTCCGTACCCGGGGTCTCCGTGCCGGGAGTCTCGGTACCGGGGGACTCGGTCCCGGGGGTCTCCGTGCCCGGCGTCTCGCCGGGAGTGGGCTCGCCGGGCGGGCAGTCGGTCTTGAAGACCTTGTGCTTGGCCCGGCCGTTCTCGCCCTCCCAGTTCCAGAACAGCTTGTACTGGCCGTTCGGGAGCGTCATGTCCTCGGTGCGCTCTTGGCCGTCCGCGTCGAGCGTGATGAGGCCCGACTTGACCGTCGTGCCCTTGTCCTGGTCGTTGTTGGCCCAGGCCTCGATGCGCCAGTTGACCTTCTGGCCGGCGTCGAAGCCGAAGGCGTCGAGGTAGAACGCGCAGACCTTGGGCTCGTTCTTACGGAGCTCCTCGCCGGTCTTGGCGTCGTGGATCTTCACGGTGCCGTTGTCGCCTTGCTTGCCCGTGGCCGAAGCGGCCGGGGCCAGCACGAGAGAGCCCGCCATGGCCGCGATGAGCGCGCCGGCGGGAATGAGGGATCGTCGCATGTGCAGTCGTCCATCTGGGATGAGGGATGCCGTGGGGGGCGGCGGCCGAAGCCTATCCGCCTCTTTAAGTCACGTTTAACCCACGGGTCATAACAATCAGAGAGCGAAGAACGTCCCCACCAGCAACAGGGCACCCACACCCGCCATCGACCACGCCGTCCGCGTCAGCCGCAACCCGCCCCCGATCAACGGCGCCGCCAACAGCAGCGCCCCGCCCAGCGGGAGCCAGGCGTGCAGACCGCCGCCCCACCCCGTACGCACCGCCTCGCTCGTCCCCGGCTTCACGACCACCGGCAGCGTCTGCCCCTTGGCGGCCGCCACCGAACGGTCGATGGTCAGCGTCGTGTGCACCGACGGAGGACCGGACGGCACATAACGGCCGCTGCACGTCTCCTCGTTGCAGCCGGTCACCGCCAACGTGCCGTGCTCACGGCCCTTGGACAGCAGGACATGCTGCGCCGTCCCCCACGACGACCAGGCTCCCGCGACGAGGAGCAGCAGGGCGACCAGGGCCATGGCGGCGTTACGGGCGTGCGTCATGACCCGCGATCGTACAGTCGTACCGCGAACCGTCGGTGGCCAGGAGAAATGTCAGGAGTTGTACGCCGACTGCGCGCGCTCCAGACCCTCCGCCACCAGGCACTCGACGGAGTCCGCCGCCCGGTCCACGAAGTAGTCGAGCTCCTTGCGCTCCGTCGAGGAGAAGTCCTTCAGGACGAAGTCCGCGACCTGCATCCGGCCCGGCGGACGACCGATGCCGAACCGCACCCGGTGGTACTCCGCGCCCATCGCCTTCGTCATCGACTTCAGGCCGTTGTGACCGTTGTCGCCACCGCCGATCTTCACCCGCAGCACCCCGTAGTCGATGTCCAGCTCGTCATGGATCGCCACGATGTGCGCCGTCGGCACCTTGTAGAAGTCCCGCAGTGCCGTCACCGGACCGCCCGACAGGTTCATGTACGACATCGGCTTCGCCAGGATCACCCGGCGGTTGGCCGGCCCGACCGGACCCATCCGGCCCTCGACGACCTGCGCCTGCGCCTTCTGCGCCCGCTTGAACTTGCCGCCGATCCGGTCGGCGAGCAGGTCCACCACCATGAAACCCACGTTGTGGCGGTTGGCCGCGTAATCGGGCCCCGGGTTGCCGAGGCCGACGATCAGCCAGGGGGCGTTCGCGTCGTCCGTCATGTGCGTCTGGTCTCCTCGTGTGCGTACACGGATGCGTACACGGATGCGTACACGTATGCGTGCAGAAGAAACGGGGTGACGGGCCGCACGGCCCATCACCCCGTCACGTCAGGCAGAGCCTACGGCTCAGGCCTCGGCGCCCTCGGTGGCCTCGCCCTCGGCACCCTCGGCGGCCGGCTCCTCGGCCTGCGCGGCCAGGATCTGGATGGCGACGGCGTCGGCGTCGGTCACCAGCGTGGTGCCCTTCGGCAGCGCGATGTCCTTGGCGAGGATGGAGGCACCGGCCTCCAGGCCCTGGATGGAGACCGTGACGGACTCGGGGATGTGGGTGGCCTCGGTCTCGACGGAGAGCGTGTTCAGCACGTTCTCGACGAGGAAGGTACCCGGGGCGAGCTCACCCTCGGTCTCGATGACGACCTCGACGGTGACCTTCTCGCCGCGCTTCACGAGGATCAGGTCGACGTGGACCAGGGAACCCTTGATCGCGTCACGCTGGACGGCCTTCGGGATCGCCAGCTCGTTCTTGCCCTCGATGTCCAGGGAGAGCAGGACGTTCGGGGTACGCAGGGCGAGCAGCAGCTCGTGGCCCGGCAGGGTGACGTGGACCGGCTCGGTGCCGTGACCGTAGAGAACGCCGGGAACCTTGTTCTCGCGGCGGACGCGGCGCGCGGCGCCCTTGCCGAAGTCGGTGCGGGTCTCGGTGGCGAGCTTGATCTCGGACATGTGCACTCCTCGTAGATGGTGACGAACGTGGCTGTCACCCGGCCACGACTGGCGGTGGCCTGCTACGAAGAGCGCGTCGATAACGGACCGCCGTACCTCACCGGGTACGGCCTCCCTCGCCGAGCAACTACGGCAGTCTACCGGCCACCCGCGCCACCACCCAATTGGATCACCCGGAGCACGAGAAAGGCCCGCTTCCCGAGGGAAGCGGACCTTCGTCGAAAGACTGTCGGTGAGACTGTCAGTGCTCCTCGAAGAGGCTCGTCACCGAACCGTCCTCGAACACCTCACGCACCGCACGCGCGATCGTCGGCGCGATCGACAGGACCGTGATCTTGTCCAGGTCCAGCGAACCCGGCACCGGCAGCGTGTCCGTGAAGATGAACTCGCTCACCTTGGAGTTCTTCAGACGGTCCGCGGCCGGCCCCGACAGGATGCCGTGCGTGGCCGTCACGATGACGTCCTCGGCACCGTGCGCGAAGAGCGCGTCGGCGGCGGCGCAGATCGTGCCACCCGTGTCCACCATGTCGTCCACCAGGACACAGACACGGCCACGGACGTCACCGACGACCTCGTGGACCGTCACCTGGTTGGCGACGTCCTTGTCACGACGCTTGTGCACGATCGCCAGCGGCGCGTCCAGACGGTCGCACCAGCGGTCCGCCACCCGCACACGGCCGGCGTCCGGGGAGACGATCGTCAGCTTCGAACGGTCGACCTTGCCGCCCACGTAGTCCGCGAGGACCGGCAGCGCCGACAGGTGGTCCACCGGGCCGTCGAAGAAGCCCTGGATCTGGTCCGTGTGCAGGTCCACCGTGAGGATGCGGTCCGCACCCGCGGTCTTCAGCATGTCCGCCACCAGACGGGCCGAGATCGGCTCACGGCCACGGTGCTTCTTGTCCTGACGGGCGTAGCCGTACGACGGGATGATCACGGTGATGCTCCGCGCGGAGGCCCGCTTCAGAGCATCGAGCATGATCAACTGCTCCATGATCCACTTGTTGATCGGAGCCGTGTGGCTCTGGATCAGGAAGCAGTCCGCGCCACGAGCCGACTCCTGGAAACGAACGTAGATCTCGCCGTTCGCGAAGTCGAAAGCCTTGGTCGGCACGAGGCCGACACCCAGCTGGTGTGCGACCTCCTCGGCCAGCTCGGGGTGGGCGCGGCCGGAGAAGAGCATCAGCTTCTTCTCGCCGGTCGTCTTGATCCCGGTCACAGCACTGTCTCCTCAGACGTGTCCCCTGGCCGCGAATCCCGCGCTCCCGTGCGCGTGTGCGAGCCAGCCGAATTTATGTGCACGTATCACGGTACGCCGAGTTCGACGCACCTGTTTCCGGTCAGCTTTCGCCGGCCGGCTCCTCAGCGGCGGCCTGAGCTGCCTGCGCGGCAGCACTGCCCGGACGCTTCCGCGCCACCCAACCCTCGATATTCCGCTGCTGGCCACGGGCGACAGCGAGCGAACCGGCCGGCACGTCCTTCGTGATGACGGAGCCGGCAGCGGTGTACGCGCCGTCCCCGATCGTGATGGGTGCCACAAACATGTTGTCCGACCCGGTCCGGCAGTGGGACCCGATCGTGGTGTGGTGCTTCGCCTCACCGTCGTAGTTCACGAAGACGCTCGCCGCGCCGATGTTCGTGTACTCGCCGATGGTCGCGTCGCCCACGTAGGAGAGGTGCGGAACCTTCGTCCCCTCGCCGATCGTGGCGTTCTTCATCTCCACATACGTCCCGGCCTTGGCCTTCAGGCCGAGATTCGTCCCCGGACGGAGATAGGCGAACGGCCCCACGGAGGCGCTCTCACCGATGACGGCGGAGTCGGCGACCGTGTTGTCCACCCGGGCACCCTTGCCGACCCGCGTGTCCTTCAGCCGCGTGTTCGGCCCGACCTCGGCGTCCTCGCCGATGTGCGTCGCGCCGAGCAGCTGCGTACCCGGGTGGATGACGGCGTCCCGCTCGAACGTCACGGTGACGTCGACGAAGACGGAGGCGGGGTCGACGACCGTGACACCGGCGGTCATGGCCCGCTCAAGGAGCCGCTGATTGAGCAGCGCGCGCGCCTCGGCAAGCTGCACCCGGTTGTTGATCCCGAGGATCTCGCGGTGATCGCCGGCGACGGAGGCGCCGACCCGGTGACCGGCCTCGCGGAGGATCGACAGCACATCGGTGAGGTACTCCTCGCCCTGGCTGTTGTCCGTCCGCACCTTGCCGAGCGCGTCGGCGAGCAGCCGCCCGTCGAACGCGAACACGCCGGAGTTGATCTCCATGATGGCGCGCTGCTCGTCGGAGGCGTCCTTGTGCTCCACGATCGCGGTCACGGCACCCGAGGCGTCCCGGACGATGCGCCCGTAGCCGGTGGAGTCCGGCACCTCGGCGGTCAGCACGGTGACGGCGTTGCCGTCGGCGGCGTGGGTACCGGCGAGGGCCTTCAGGGTCTCCCCGGAAAGCAGCGGCGTGTCGCCGCACACGACGACGACGGTTCCGTCGGGCGCCTGACCCAGCTCCTCGAGACCCATACGGACGGCGTGACCGGTGCCGTTCTGCTCGTACTGGACGGCGGTACGGGTACCGGCGTAGTGCGCGTCGAGATGCGCGGTGACCTGCTCACGGGCGTGCCCGACGACCACGACGAGGTGCTCGGGCGCCAGCTCACGCGCGGCGGACACGACGTGCCCGACAAGGGAACGTCCGGCGATTTCGTGCAGGACCTTGGGGGTCTTCGACTTCATGCGGGTGCCCTCACCCGCTGCGAGGACGACGACGGCGGCCGGGCGGTTGGCGCTCACGGGAATGCCCTTCGGCTTCGGGTGGTGGACACCCGCAGGATACCGGGGGGTTTTGGGGCGGACATGAGTGCGGGTCCTGACGGTGAGGTCAGGACCCGAACCTAGCGAGCTCCCGGAGAAGGACTCGAACCCTCATTCAATGGACCAAAACCATTTGTCCTACCTTTAGACGATCCGGGATGGTTCGCCCTCTATGTCCGATTTCCCGAGGGGGATGCCGGAGCAGCCCCTACTATGCCGTACCACCAGCCTTCGACGCGACGGTAGAGCTCTGCACTCTGGCGGACTTGGATCACCAGGCAGCCTCGGTACTCCGCGTCGGTGTTCTTGCGGTTGGTCTTCGGGTTGTGCTTCTTGAGCGAGGTCTTGTTGAAGGAGGCGGCGCCCATGCCGACCAGCTCGGCCCAGAAGCGCTCCGCTGCCCCGACATCGGCCGTCTCGTGGATGTGCACGTAGAAGCGCAACCGCTCGTCCTCGACGCCGATGAGTCGAAGCCAGTCGAGGAAGAGCTTGATCATGTTCGGGTCGCTGTTGACGAAGGTGATTCGTTCCTGGCGGCGGTGAGGTTTGGACTTCGTTCCCTCGGCCCAGTACAGCGCGACGCCCAGCAGGAACAGCTCGCGGTCGGTCACCGCGCCGATCTCGCCGGCGGCCATCTGCTTGGTCCGGCAGCGCTCCTCCTCGCGTCGCCGCAGCGTGACCTCCCATCCCCGCCGGGCGATCGCCGACGCCTCCTCGCGCGTACGCTTCCGCTCCGGTTTCGGGAGGTCGCGGACCCACAGGGAGATCGAGCTCTTCGAGCAGCCCAGTTCGACCTGGATCTGGTCGTACGTCATGCCCTGGGCCCGTAGCTCACGGGCGCGGGCCCGGAGGTCGTCCTTCGCGTTCGGGCGCTTGGTCCAGTCCGGGGGCGGTTCTCCCTTCACGAGGCGGTTCAGGATGTCGTTGTTGTGGATGCCGCGGCGGTCGCGGATCTGGCGCAGGCTGAGGCCCTCGCGGCGTAACGCGATCGCCTGCTCGCGCAGGCTCTCGAAGTCCGCGTACCTGCTCGTGGTGGATGTCATATGAACACCGTCGTCCGGAATGCGGACGTCCGGGTCGAAAGCCTGGGCGATTCAGTAGTTCGAGGGACTGGTGTGTGTACGCGGTTGACGTGCGGCGGTTCGGCGTCGCGCACTCTTCGGAAAATGACTGGCCGCCGCCCGTACGCTGGTGGGCATGACCGCAACGGGGGCACACCAGGACGCGACGGGCATGACGCCCAGCGGCCGGTGGTGGTGGGGAAGACGGCGTAGCGCGGTGCTCGACATAGGCCTGGCGGCCGTGTCGTCGCTGGAGTGCGGGATCGAGGGGGTCGCCTTCGCCGACAAGGCGGGGTTGCCGGTGCCCCTGGGGGTGCTGTTCGGGCTGATCATCGGTTCCGTGCTGCTCGTGCGGCGCCGGTGGCCGATGGTCGTGGTCCTTGTCTCGATCGCGGTGACGCCCGCCGAGATGGGCTATCTGATGGGGATCGTCGGGCTGTACACGCTCGCCGCTTCCGAGGTGCCCCGCCGGATCACGGCCGCGCTGGCCGGTATGTCGACGGTCGCCGTCTTTCTGGTGACGGTGCTGCGGGTGCGGCAGGACGTGGCGCAGGCCGATGCCGGGCAGCCGGATTTCGATCCCAGTGACTGGTACATCCCGGTCGTCTCGATCTTCCTGACCCTGGGGCTGAACGCGCCTCCGGTTCTGTTCGGCCTGTACATAGGGGCGCGGCGCCGGCTCATGGAGAGTCTGCGGGAGCGTGCGGACAGTCTGGAGCAGGAGTTGTCGCTGCTGGCGGACCGGGCGGAGCAGCGGGCGCAGTGGGCGCGGCAGGAGGAGCGGACGCGGATCGCGCGGGAGATGCACGACGTGGTGGCGCACCGGGTGTCGTTGATGGTGGTGCATGCGGCGGCGTTGCAGGCGGTGGCGTTGAAGGATCCGCAGAAGGCGGTGAAGAACGCGGCGCTGGTCGGTGACATGGGGCGGCAGGCGTTGACGGAGTTGCGGGAGATGTTGGGGGTGCTGCGGGAGGGTGCGGCGCAGTCTCCCGCGGTGGCGGCGTCGCCGGTTCCGTTGGCTGCGGTCGGGCGGGCGGCTGCGGCCGCTGCCGAGGCGGCGTCGGAGGAGGGGCCGTGTCTGGACGCGCTGGAGGAGTTGGTCGAGCAGTCGCGGCAGGCGGGTGCGGTCGTGGAGCTGACGGTGCTGGGTGAGGCGCGGGTGTACGCGGCGGAGGTGGAGCGCACGGCGTACCGGGTGGTCCAGGAGGCGCTGACGAACGTGCACAAGCACGCGGCGGGCGCCAAGGTCGTGGTCCGGCTCGCGCATCGGGAGGCGGAGGTCGCGATGCAGGTCGAGAACGGCCCGTCGGACGCGGAGGCCGCGGACGCGCATCTGCCGAGTGGCGGTAACGGCCTGGTCGGCATGCGGGAGCGGGTGACGCGGCTGGGCGGGGTGTTCGTGTCGGGACCGACGGACGGGGGCGGGTTCCGGGTGTCGGCGGTGCTGCCGGTGGGGGAGCCGGCGGCGTAGCTCGGATATCGGATCCGATATATGGGATCCAGGACATTGGATCCACGGCGTGGGGTCCGAGGCGTTGGTCAGGGGTATTGGATCCAGGATTTTGGATCCAAGGTATTGGTGCCCGGAATTGGATCCGATGGCGTCGTCTTCTGTTCGGGGTGGATCCCGGATATTGGATCCGATGTGGGCGGCCGTCCGCGGCATTGGATCTTGGATATCGGATCCAATCTCCTGGATCCGGGATATCGGATCCCCCGCCCGCCGTTTCTAGCCCGTCACCAACCTCGTCGGCTGTGTTCCCGTGACCAGTGTCGACAGGGCCGCGTCGATGTCGCGGCCGAGGAACCAGTCGCCGGTGTGGTCGAGGCCGTATACCCGGCCCTCCATGTCGATCGCGAGGACGGCCTGGTGTTCGCCCTCCTCGCCCAGGGGGGCGATCTCCGTGTCCAGGGCGCGGCCGAGGTCGGACAGGGTGCGGGCCAGGTGGAGGCCGGCCAGGGGGTCGAAGTGGAGGGTGGCCGGGGCGATCTGGCGGCCCGTGCCGGGGGCCGTGACGTGGAGTCCGCCGAATTCGGCCCATGCCTCGACGGCCGCCGGGAAGACGCTGTGCCGGTGGCCGCCGGGGGAGACGTGGGCGCGGAGCGCGTCGGCCCACTGTTCGGCGAGCTTGATGTCCCAGCGGCCGGGCTGCCAGCCCGCTTCGCGGAGGGCGGCGTCGACGTTGACCGGGAAGCGGGTGGTGCTCAGGTGGTCGGGCATGAAGGTGCGGTCAGCCGTTCTCGACAGTCGAGGTGGGGTCGACGGTGCGGACACCGAAGTGCGCGAGCATCGCCGTACAGGAGCGGCAGGGCGCGGCGTAGCTGCCGTGCAGCGGGTCGCCGTCCTCGCGGATGCGGCGCGCCGTGAGTTTGGCGTGCTTGAGCGAGCGCCGTGCCTCGCCTTGGGTGAGGGGCTTGCGCTGCGCGCGCTTGGAGCGGCCCGTCTCCGTGGCGGTGAGGTGCCGCGAGAGCAGGATCGCCTCGGGGCAGCGTCCGGTGAAGCGTTCGCGCTGGCCGCTGGTGAGGGTGTCCAGGAAGTCCTGGACGAGCGCGTGCAGGGTGGGCGGCTGGTCGCCGCGGCCGGCGGTGCAGGTGAGGGTGGTCTCGCCCCGTACGGACAGTGCGGCGCCGACGGTGGGGAGGATGCCGTCGCGGCGGAAGCGCAGTAACGGGGCGCGGCTGGGCTCGGTGCTGCTCCAGTTGAGGCGTGGGTCACCCTGCGTGGGCGTCGGTGCTGCGTACATGGTGCGTTTCTTCCCCTCCTGCAATCCCCCGAGTTGCTGGAACAGAGTGCCAAATGGGACGCCTCATGTGGAAGCGGGGTACTCGATCGGGTCGTCGGTGTGTCGTAACTATCGCCGGGGTGTCATCCCGTCGTGACACTTGGTCACCGGTTGTGGCCGTGGGGTGGGCGGGGGGATCGGGCCGGGTCGGGGGGTTGTGGCACCGCATAGGCTGTGCGGAATCAGCCAGCAGCCAGCGCAGGGGGCAACCGCCATGACGACAGGTCGGCTCGGGCATCACGCCGCGCCACCGAACGCGGCTTACGCCGGGCAGGTCGTGCACTTCCCGGACCCGGTCCGGGCTTCCCGGCACCCCAGAGGGGTGCGGGTGGACGAACACGGCTATCCGGACTTCTCGCCGTACGCCAGGGCGGCGGCGGAGATCGCCGATCCGCCGGAGGGTTTCGGCGTCGACGAGCTGCGGCTGACGGACTACGTGTCGGCGAACGCGGCGCTCGCCGCGACCGGGCACGAGCTGTGGGACACGATTCCGCCGGTGGCGACCCCGCACGGCTGGACCTGGCACCACGTGGCGGGCGGCCGGCGGATGGAGCTGGTCCCGGTCGAGGTGAAGGCGTTGCTGCGGCACCACGGCGGGATCGCGACGGCCGCCGTCGAGCATGGCAAGCGCGGCACGCGCCCGCTCCAGGAGACCCGCCCCGCCCACTTCGGGCTGCCGAAGGGTCTGGTGTCGGTGACCGAACAGCAACTGCTCGGTGTGGAGGAGGACTTGGGGTACCGCCTGCCGGGCGCGTACCGCTCCTTCCTGAAGGCCGCGGGCGGTTGCGCGCCGGTCGGCGCCGCGCTGGACGCGGAGCTGGGGCTGCTGCTCGACCAGCCGTTCTTCACGGTGCGCGATGAGGCGGGGGTCAATGACCTCGTCTACGTCAACAAGTGTCTGCGCGACCACCTGACGAAGGACTATCTGGGCGTCGGTTTCGTCCAGGGCGGCATCCTGGCGGTGAAGGTCAAGGGTGACCGGGTCGGGACGGTGTGGTTCTGCGCCTACGACGACGCCCGGGACGCCGGTGAGGCGGCCGGGCGGTGGAGTGTGGGCGAGCGCGTGGAGCGGCTGCTGCTGCCGTGCGGCGAGGACTTCGACGCGTTCCTGCAGCGGCTCGCGGGCAATCCGCCGGAGCTGGAGACGGTGGCGAACCTGATGGTGGACGGCGGCTTCGCGCGCGCCGTGCCCGTGGTCCCGGTGGGGGAGTGAACTGGCTGTGGTGACGTTCGCGCAGGCGCAGGAGCGCGCCGAGGAATGGATCAACGGTGATGTGCCGTCGTACCAGCACCGGGAGGTGCGGGTGCGGGAGTTCGGGCTCGGGTTCGTGGTCTGGGCGGAGGACCGTGAGGGCGGTCCGGTCTCGGACGGCGGCCGGCAGCGGCTGGTCATCGCCCGGGACAGCGGCGAGGCGACGCTGTGGCCGGGGCTGCCGGTGGGTGAGGTGATCCGGCGGTACGAGGAGGAGTACGGCGCTGTCGAGGACGAGCCGGGTGCGGGCGCGCCGCCCGCGCCGCCGGAACGGGTCGATCTGAACGCGACGTCGTTCCTGCTGACCCCGCCGGAGTGGTTGCAGGACGCGGCGGACAAGCTGGGCCTGGAGCCGAAGGGCCCGAACGCGTCGCAGGCGGGCGGGAGTTCGTCGACGCCGGACGCCACGGCCGACGCTTCGCCGTCCCCGGAGGCGGAGGCGAGGGCGGCGGTGGAGACGGAGGCCGAGGCGGGCGCCGACCCCGTTGCCCCTGTTGCCCCCGTGGCCCCGGTTCCCCCCGTTGCCGCCGGGGCGTCGGAGCGGCGGTCGGTCGATTACGAGCCGACGGCGAAGTCGCCGGTGGGCAGCAGCCCGTGGGCGGACGCCAACGCGAGTTCGGGCGGTGCGGACGGGTCCGTACCGCTGCCGGCGACGGTCTTCGCGCCGGCCCTGTCGGGCGCGGACGACGACGACACGCCGCTTCCCGTGGTGGGCGCGGACGCGCCGACGGCCCTGATGTCGGGCGGCAGCGCGCTGCCGCCGACGGCGATCGCCCAGGCCCTCGACCCGAACGCCCCGCCGCCGCCCGGCGCCGACGCGCCTCCGTACGCGCAGCCGTACGCGCCGGGTCCTCCCGCCGCTCCTCCGGCGCCCGGTGCGCCCGGGGACACGCCCGCCCCCGGCGCGCCCACGCCGCCGCCCGCGCCCGGGGTTCCCGGGTCCGGGCCCATGGCAGGGTCCGGCTCCATGGCCGGGTCCGGGGACATCGCCGATGCGGCGACGAGCAAGGCCGTGCTGCCGCCGCGTGGGGCGCGGGGCAGCGGGGGGAATCCCCCTCCGCCGCCGCAGGCGCCGGGGGTTCCCGGTACGCCCCCGGGTGGGTACGTACGGACGCAGTTGGTGTCCCAGCTCGGACCCGACGGCCCCCAGCCTCCCGGCCCGCCCGGCCCGCCCGGCCAGCCCGGCCCGCCCGGTCCCCCCAGCCCTCCCGGCGCTCCCGCTCCGCCCACGCCTCCGCAGCCGGTGCACCAGGCCGCGACCATGCTCGCGCACCCGAGTCAGGGTGGGCCGGGTACGCCGCCGCCCCCGCCCGCGCCGCCGGGCATGCCCGGCGCGCCCGGAGTGCCGGGCGGGTCCGACGGTGCCGGTGGCGGTGTCGCGTACGCGGCGACGATGCTCGCGCAGCCCGGGCCCGGCGCGCCCGTCCCGCCTGGACCGCCCGGTGCGCCTGGCGCACCCGGCACGCCCGGGACCCCGCCCGGTGGGGTGCACCACGCGGCGACGATGCTGGCGCAGCCGGGCCCGGGTGGCCCGGGTGGGCCGCCGGCTCCGCCCGGACCGCCGCCGTCCCTGCAGGGTGCGCCGCAGGCGCCGCCCGCGTACGGCTATCCGCAGCAGCCGACCGGTCAGCCGACCGTCGGTCCCGGCTACCAGGCCGTGCTGCGGTACCGCGCGCCGGACGGTTCCGAGGCGCAGATCATCCGCCGGTCCGCTCCCGGTACTCCGCACCCCGAGTGGCAGATCCTGCACGAGCTGCGCGCGATGAACGTGCCGCCGCAGCAAGTGCTCGAACTGCACACGGAGTTGGAGTCCTGCGAGCTGCCCGGTGGTTACTGTGCCCGGATGATCCGGGAGACCTGGCCGCAGGCGCGGATCACCAACATCGCGCCGTACGGCCGGGATCACGCGGGCCGTCAGCAGGGTATGCGGCAACTCCTCACCCACCAGGGCGAGTTGCATCAGGTCGCGGACGGTCCGGCCCGGCCCGCGCCGGTACGGGCTCCGCTGCCGCAGATGCAGCCCGCGCCGCCGATCCCCCCGGAGGGGATCGCGCAGGAGATGGCCGGTGCCTTCGGGCCCGGTGTCTGCCGGTTCGACCAGCGGGGCGTGTCCCGGCAGGGCGTGCCCGAGATCGTCGCGCTGACGCTCGTATGGGCGGGTCTGCCGGCCGACTTCGGTCCGTTCTTCTGGGCGCAGCCGGCCCAGCCGGTGGTGCCGACGCTCGCGGAGCTGGCGGCGCAGCGGCAGGTCCAGCCGGCGTCGGACGCGGGTTCGTACCTGGTGATCGGCTCGGACTTCGGGCGGGCGCTCTGCGTCCAGTACGGGACCGCGCACATCGTGGCCGTACCGGTCGAGGCCGGTCCGGGGGGTGCGCCGGTGCCGCCGCAGTTCGTGAACAGCGGGCTGCCGGAGTTCGCCCGTTCGATGGCGCTGCTCGGCCGGATGTGGCGGCTGCGGTTCGGGCTCAACCCCGAGCAGGCGGGCCGCTGGACGGTCGACTTCCAGGCGCAGTTGGCGATGCTGGACCCGGCGGCACTGGCGTCTCCGGAGAACTGGTGGTCGGTGCTCCTGGAGCAGATGTGGGACGGCCTGCTGTAGGCCGAATGAGATCAAAGGCGCCCGATGTGGACGACACGTCGGGCGCCTTTTGTCGTGCCTGATGACGCATCCTGGCTTTTGAGCCATTACGGAAGGGGCGTCAGGGATGGGTTTCGCCGCCGGACGGGGGCGCGGTTACCGCCCCGAACAGGTCGACCGTCGTCTCGCCGCGCTCTCCGACGAACGGGACGCCGCGTGGGAGCGGGCGGCCCGGCTGACGGTTCTCGCGAAGGAGATGGCGGCGGCGGCGGTCCGGTTGCGGGCGCAGGTCGAGGCGCTGGCGCCGCAGCGGTACGAGTCGCTCGGCGAGCGGGCGCGGAGAATCCTCGAACTCGCGGAGGCGGAGGGCGAGAGCCTCGTACGCGCCGCGGAGGCGCGGGCGCAGGCCCACGTGGCGGAGGTGGAGGAGGCGGCCCGGTCGGCGGCCGAGGCGGTGCGGGCGTACGCGGACGAGGTGCGGGCGCGGGCGGAGTCCGCCGCCACCGAGTCCCTCGACGCGATCCTCGACGCGGCCGAGGTGACACGGACGGCGGCCCGTCGCGCGGCGGAGGAGCAGCGGGCGGGCGCACGGGAGGACTACGAGGAAACGGCGCGCAGGGCGGCGGTGCTGCTTGAGGCCCAGCGCGCCGAGCAGACGGCGGTACGGGAGGAGGCCGAGCGGGCGGCGACGGCCCGCGCCGCCGAACTGGGCGCCCGCCACGCGGAACTCGTCGGCGCCGCGCGGTCCCATGTGGCGGAGGCCGAACGCGCCCTCGCCAGGACGGACGAGCAGGCCCGCCACGGCCAGGAGGACGCGGAGGCCCGGGCGGCGGAGCTCCTCGTGGAGGCACGGTCGCAGCGCGAACGGATCGAGCGGGAGACGGAGCGCGTGCTGCGGGAGCACGCGGAAGCGCGCGAGGAGATCCGCGCGCGTATGGAGCACATCCGTACCGCGTTGGCGACCTTGACGGGCCGTGGGGCCGCCCCCGAAGGCGGCACGGAGACGCCGGATCTGAAGACCCCGGATCCGAAGACCCCGGATCTGAAGACCCCGGATCTGAAGACCCCGGATCTGAAGACCCCGGATCTGAAGACCCCGGATCTGAAGACGCAGGATCCGAAGACGCAGGATCCGGAAACGCCGGATCCGAAGACCCCGGAGTCGGAGGACGGTGACGGACGTCAGGCCGACTGACCCCGCTCCTCAAGTTCCTTGGGTTCCTGAGTTTCTTGCTGTTCCTTGTGTTCCTTCAGGACCGGGAACCGGCGCGGTGCCAGCGTCAGCAGCACCAGGAGGGCGAGGGCCGCCGCCCCCGCCGCGCCCAGGTAGACGTAGTCGACGGCCGCGTCGACCGCGCGGCGGAGGGCGTCGTCGGCGTGGTCGAGGGCGTAGGCGAGGCTGTCGAGGTCGGCGTCGGCGCCCAGGCGGGAGGCGAGGACGCCGTTGGCGATCGCGCCGAAGAGGGCCGCGCCGACGCTCTGGCCGACCTGGCGGCAGAAGAGGACGGACGCGGTCGTCGTGCCGCGCTCCTCGTAGGGGACGGTCGACTGGACCCCGACGATCAGCGGGAGCTGGAAGAGGCCGAGCGCGCCGCCGAGCAGGAACATCAGCAGGGTCGGCTGCCAGGGTTCCCCGGGGAAGGGGAGGAAGGGGAAGGCGAGGAGGACGAGCAGGGCGGCGGAGATGCCGGTGACGGCGGTGAGGCGGAAGCCGATGCGGTTGTAGACCCGGTTGGAGAAGGCCGCCGAGATGGGCCAGCTGAGGGTCATCGCGGAGAGGACGAAGCCGGCGGCTATCGGGCCGAGGCCGAGGACGGCCTGGGCGTAGGTGGGCAGGAAGACCGTCGGGGCGACCATCAGCAGGCCGAGTGCGGCCATGGCCAGGTTGACGGCGGAGATCGTGCGGCGGCGCCAGATCCAGCCGGGGATGATCGGTTCGGCGGCGCGGCGCTCGATGAGGACGGTCACCCCGGCGAGGGCGAGCGTGGCGGCGAACAGGCCCAGGGAGGGTGCGGAGAGCCAGGGCCAGGCGACTCCGCCCTGGACGAGGGCGGTGAGCAGGAGGGTGCCGGTCGCGAAGATGGCGACCGCGCCCGCCCAGTCGACGGACACCTTCCGGGAGCCCGCCCCAGGACCGGATTCCGGCCGCCCCGGTTCCACCAGGTACCGGACGATCAGCCACAGGGCCACCAGGCCCACCGGCAGGTTGATCAGGAAGATCCAGCGCCAGTCCGCGTAGCCGGCGAGGAGGCCGCCGGCCGCCGGGCCGGCGACCGAGGCGGTCGCCCAGACCGAGGACAGCTTCGCCTGGATCTTCGGGCGTTCCTTCAGCGGGTACAGGTCCGCCGCGATCGTCTGGATGGTGCCCTGGAGCGCGCCGCCGCCCAGGCCCTGGACGACGCGGAACGCGATCAGGGAGCCCATGTTCCAGGCCGCCGCGCAGAGCAGGGAGCCGATGAGGAAGAGGATCGTTCCGGCGATCAGGACCGGCTTGCGGCCGAAGGTGTCGCAGAGCTTCCCGTACACCGGCAGGGTGACGGTGACGGCGAGCAGGTAGCCGGAGAAGAGCCAGGAGAAGATCGACAGGCCGCCGAGGTCGCCGACGATCTGGGGGACGGCGGTCGAGACGACCGTGCCGTCGAGCGCGGCCAGTGCCATCCCCAGCATCAGCGCCGCGACGACCGGTCCGCGTCCGCGCGGAGTCGTCGGCTGTGCTGCGGCCTGCCGCGTGGTCGTGCCCGACACCCCGGCCCCCTCGTCCGATGCTTCGTACATCTAAATCTGTCGGCACAGCCTCCCACTCGAACCCCCGGGGGGAGAACCCCTAGTGCCTCGGAGGCCTGAGGGTCACATGGCGCGTTCCTGTCATTACGCCCGGAGGCGTCACAGTCGGTCACGAGGGGGTCCTGGTGAAGCGGGACATTCTGCGTCGAATCGCCGTCGGTGCGAGCGCGCTCGGACTCTCGGTCACGGGGCTCGTGATGGCGCCGTCGGCGTCCGCGGCGGTCTCCGACTGCCCCCGCGAGTACGTGTGCGTCTGGAGCAACACGTCGTTCTCCGGCCCGCCCAAGTGGAAGTCGAAGGGCAACCTCTCCAACCTCTACTCGGCGAACGGCATGTCCATCGCCAACAGGGGCGTGGCCGACCCCGGCGCCGACCACGTCCGGTGGGGGGCCACCTGGACGCACGGACAGACCTCGAACGGCTGTCTGCACCACCCGGAGGGCGGCAGCACGACGGGTACCACCTTCATCCTGCGCGGCAGCGTGACCCTGAACCACGTGCGGTGGGGCGGCGAGTGCTGACACGTCTCCACTGATCCGGGGGACGGAAGGAGGGCCGGGGCATCCCGGCCCTCCTTCCGGCTCTACGGAGGAGGCTTCCGCGACGCCGATGCCCCGACCACGTCGTAGGCTGGGGGAGCCCCGGCTCGTACGTAGGCTGGGGAACCCCCGGCCGTCGCGCCGGGACCACCCGGCCCGTGCGACGTGTCGGGCTGTTCGCGTTGCCCGCTGCCGTAAACCCACCGGGATGGAAAGCTCCATGAGCCTGCACGGTCTGCTCGATGTCGTCGTCAAGGACGGCGCGCTCGCCGAAGCGGTCAAGGCCGCGTCCGACGGCAACCGCACGCACGTGGACCTGGTCGGGCCGCCCGCCGCGCGGCCCTTCGCCGTCGCCGCGCTCGCGCGCGACGCGGGGCGGACGGTGCTCGCCGTCACCGCGACCGGGCGGGAGGCCGAGGATTTGGCCGCCGCGCTGCGCAGCCTCCTCGACCCCGACACGGTCGTGGACTACCCCTCCTGGGAGACGCTCCCGCACGAGCGGCTCTCGCCCCGCTCCGACACCGTCGGCCGCCGCCTCGCCGTGCTGCGCCGCCTCGCGCACCCGACCCCCGACGACCCGTCCGCAGGACCCGTCTCCGTCGTCGTCGCACCCGTACGTTCCGTGCTCCAGCCGCAGGTCAAGGGCCTCGGCGACCTGGAGCCGGTGGCCCTGCGGACCGGCCAGAGCGCCGACCTGAACGAGATCGTGGAGGGGCTCGCGGCCGCCGCGTACTCCCGGGTCGAGCTGGTCGAGAAGCGCGGCGAGTTCGCCGTGCGCGGCGGAATCCTGGACGTCTTCCCGCCGACCGAGGAGCACCCGCTCCGGATCGAGTTCTGGGGCGACGACGTCGAGGAGATCCGTTACTTCAAGGTCGCCGACCAGCGCTCCCTCGAAGTCGCCGAGCACGGCCTGTGGGCCCCGCCCTGCCGCGAGCTGCTCCTCACCGACGAGGTGAAGCGCCGCGCCGCAGCGCTCGCCGAAGAGCACCCCGAGCTGGGCGAACTGCTCGGCAAGATCGCCGAGGGGATCGCCGTCGAGGGCATGGAGTCCCTCGCCCCGGTCCTCGTGGACGACATGGAGCTGCTGCTCGACGTGCTGCCCAAGGGCTCCATGGCCGTGGTCTGCGACCCCGAGCGGGTCCGTACCCGCGCCGCCGACCTGGTGGCGACGTCGCAGGAGTTCCTGCAGGCCTCCTGGGCGGCCACGGCCGGCGGCGGCGAGGCCCCCATCGACGTCGACGCGGCCTCCCTCTGGGGGATCGCGGACGTACGGGACCGGGCCCGCGAGCTCGACATGATGTGGTGGTCGGTCTCCCCGTTCGCCGCCTCCGACGAGGAGCACGACGACGACACGATCAAGCTCGGCATGCACGCCCCGGAGACGTACCGAGGCGACACCGCCCGCGCGCTCGCCGACACCAAGGGCTGGCTGGCCGACGGCTGGCGCACGGTCTACGTCACCGAGGCGCACGGCCCGGCGACCCGCACCGTCGAGGTCCTCGGCGGCGAGGGCATCGCCGCCCGCCTCGACGCCGACCTCGCCGAGATCGCCCCGTCCGTCGTGCACGTGGCGACCGGCTCCATCGACTACGGCTTCATCGACCAGGCCCTCAAACTCGCGGTCCTCACCGAGACCGACCTGTCCGGCCAGAAGGCGGCCGGCAAGGACGGCCAGCGGATGCCGGCCAAGCGCCGCAAGACGATCGACCCGCTGACCCTGGAGGTCGGCGACTACATCGTGCACGAGCAGCACGGCGTAGGCCGGTACATCGAGATGGTCCAGCGGACCGTCCAGGCCGCCACCCGCGAGTACCTCCTCGTGGAGTACGCCCCCGCCAAGCGCGGCCAGCCCGGCGACCGGCTCTACATCCCGACCGACCAGCTGGAGCAGGTCACGAAGTACGTCGGCGGCGAGGCGCCGACCCTGCACCGGCTCGGCGGCGCGGACTGGACGAAGACCAAGGCGCGCGCGAAGAAGGCCGTCAAGGAGATCGCCGCCGACCTGATCAAGCTGTACTCGGCCCGGATGGCGGCCCCCGGTCACGCCTTCGGCCCCGACACCCCCTGGCAGCGCGAGCTGGAGGACGCCTTCCCGTACGTGGAGACGCCCGACCAGCTGTCCACCATCGCCGAGGTGAAGGAGGACATGGAGAAGACGGTCCCGATGGACCGGCTGATCTGCGGCGACGTCGGCTACGGCAAGACCGAGATCGCGGTCCGCGCGGCCTTCAAGGCCGTCCAGGACGGCAAGCAGGTCGCCGTCCTCGTCCCGACGACCCTGCTGGTGCAGCAGCACTTCGGCACGTTCTCGGAGCGGTACTCGCAGTTCCCGGTGAAGGTGCGGGCGCTGAGCCGCTTCCAGACGGACACCGAGTCGAAGGCGACGCTGGAGGGGCTGCGGGACGGCTCGGTCGACATCGTCATCGGCACCCACCGGCTGTTCTCCGCCGAGACGAAGTTCAAGGACCTGGGTCTGGTCATCGTCGACGAGGAGCAGCGGTTCGGCGTCGAGCACAAGGAGCAGCTGAAGAAGCTCCGCGCCAACGTCGACGTCCTGACGATGTCCGCCACCCCCATCCCCCGTACGCTCGAAATGGCCGTGACCGGCATCCGTGAGATGTCGACGATCACCACCCCGCCGGAGGAGCGGCACCCGGTGCTCACCTTCGTCGGCCCGTACGAGGAGAAGCAGCTCGGCGCCGCGATCCGCCGTGAACTGCTGCGCGAGGGCCAGGTCTTCTACATCCACAACCGGGTCGAGTCCATCGACCGGGCGGCGGCCCGCCTGAGGGACATCGTCCCGGAGGCCCGGATCGCCACGGCTCACGGCCAGATGCCCGAGTCGGCGCTCGAACAGGTCGTCGTCGACTTCTGGGAGAAGAAGTTCGACGTCCTCGTCTCCACGACGATCGTGGAGTCCGGTATCGACATCTCCAACGCGAACACGCTGATCGTCGAGCGCGGCGACAACTTCGGTCTGTCGCAGCTGCACCAGCTGCGCGGCCGCGTCGGCCGAGGACGCGAGCGGGGTTACGCGTACTTCCTCTACCCGCCGGAGAAGCCGCTGACCGAGACCGCGCACGAGCGGCTCGCGACGATCGCCCAGCACACCGAGATGGGCGCGGGCATGTACGTGGCGATGAAGGACCTGGAGATCCGAGGCGCGGGCAACCTGCTCGGCGGCGAGCAGTCCGGCCACATCGCGGGTGTCGGCTTCGACCTGTACATCCGCATGGTCGGCGAGGCGGTCGCCGACTACCGCGCCGCGGTCGACGGCGGGGTCGAGGAGGAGGCGCCGCTGGAGGTCAAGATCGAGCTGCCGGTCGACGCGCACGTCCCGCACGACTACGCGCCGGGCGAGCGGCTGCGCCTCCAGGCGTACCGCGCGATCGCCTCCGCCAACACGGAGGAGGACGTGAAGGCGGTACGGGAGGAACTCACCGACCGCTACGGCAAGTTGCCCGAGCCGGTGGAGAACCTGCTCCTGGTCGCCGGGCTGCGGATGCTGGCCCGCGCGTGCGGGGTCGGCGAGATCGTCCTGCAGGGCCCGAACATCCGCTTCGCGCCGGTGGAGTTGCGCGAGTCGCAGGAGCTGCGGCTGAAGCGCCTGTACCCGCGTACGGTCATCAAGTCGGCCGTCCACCAGATCCTGGTGCCGCGTCCGACGAGCGGGAAGATCGGCGGGAAGCCGGTGGTAGGACGCGAACTGCTGGCGTGGACGGGCGAGTTCCTGGCGACGATCCTGGGGTCGTAGCAGGGTTACGGGGTTGACGGGGCGGGTGGCCGACACCCGCCCCGTACCGCCTCACAGCTCGTCGAGGTCCAGCGCCTCCGCCATCGCCCGGTACCCGGCGTCGCTCGGGTGCAGGTGGTCGCCCGAGTCGTACGCGGGGAGCATCACGCCCTCGCCCTTCGGGTCCAGGGCGCGGTCGAAGTCGACGACCTCGTCGTACTCACCGGACGTGCGGATCCACTCGTTGACCGCGAGGCGCTTCGCCTCGTTGGTCTCGGACTCGTAGAACGAGCCCTTGATCGGGGTCAGCGTCGCACCGACGACCTTGATGCCCTTGGCGTGTGCCTGGCGGATCAGCTCGCGGTGGCCCTCGATGAGCCGCTCGGCCGAGACCTCGGCGGTGGGGCCGCCGGGGAAGGCCGGGCCGCTGCCGCCGATGTCGTTGATGCCTTCGAGGACGATGACCGTGCGCACGCCCGGCTCGGTCAGGACGTCCTTCTTGAAGCGCTCGATGCCCTTCTCGCCCGCCCAGGTCGTGTCGTTGACGACCTGGTTGCCGCCGATGCCGTGGTTGAGGACGCTGCGCGGCTTGCCGGCCGCGGCGAGGCGTTCGGCCAGCTCGTCGGGGTAGCGGTTGTTCGCGTTCAGGCCCGAGCCGACGCCGTCGGTGATCGAGTCGCCGAACGTCACGATGCCGTCCCGGCGGGCCGCCGCGCCGCCGCTCACCTCGACGCCGGAGAGGTAGTACCAGGAGTCGCTGGTCTCCGTGAAGGCCGTGCCGTCCCGGTCGGAGCGGTGGTCGCCGGCCGCGCGGTAGCTGGTCGCGCTGGAGAAGGTGTGGAAGGTGGCGGGGCCGGTGGGCGCGGCCAGGTAGAGGGTGACGGTCACCGACTCCAGGGCCTTCACGGCGAACGGTACGCCGTCGCTGTACGTCGTTCCGCCGGCCGGGATCGTCACCGAGCGGCCCTTGCCGAAGGACAGCTGACGGACCGAACCGGCCTTCACCGAGGCGCCCTTGTCCGTGCGGGCCACGGTCGCGCCGGTGATCCGCAGCGGGGTGGTGCCGTAGCGGTTGGAGAGCTCGATCCGGGCCTTGGTGCCGCTGGTGGTGACCCGGACGACCTGGCGGACCGTGTGGTTCGAGAAGCCCTGCTCCGACCAGTTGGGCCCGAAGGGCGCGGTCGGGGACTGCGGCGAGGTGGCCCAGGCGCCGCGCCACGGGCCGCTCTCGTGCCGCTGTTCCGACGCCACGGCGCCGCCGAGCTGGAGCGCGGTGAGGACGGCGGCGGTCGCGAGGGCAACGGTCGTGCGTCGTACGGTCGTTGTTGAGGCGGTCCTGGTCGTCTTGGTCGTCATGTACGTGATCAATCGGAGGAGGGCTCCGGCTATTCCCCGGGTGGTGACGACAGGTCAGTCGTCAGTCGCGAACAGCAGTCCCGCCAGCGTACGGAAGACCTCCTCCGGATCCCGGTCGCCGACCGGGCCCACGAGGTTGTGGCTGAGCAGCAGCGTCGCGAAACCGTGGGCGAGCGACCAGGCGGCGACCCCGGCGAGGCGGCTGTCCGCCGTGCCGCCCGAGGAGCCCGAGGAGCCCGCGACGCCCGCGACGCCCGCGACGCCTTCGCGGAGCCGGTCACCGGCCCGCTCCTTGGCGGCGAGCAGTTCCGGGTCGTCGGGCCGGTGCAGGTCCGGCCGGAACATCACCTGGAAGTGCGCCGGGTGCTCGGTGGCGAAGCGTACGTACCGCACCCCCGCGTCCCTCAGGTCCGCCGCCTCGCCCAGTGCCTCCGCGAGCAGCCCGAAGCCCTCGGCCGCGACGGCCGTGAGCAGTCCCGCGCGGTCCTTGAAGTGGTGGGCCGGGGCCGCGTGCGAGACGCCCGCGCGGCGCGCGAGGTCGCGCAGGCTCAGCGCGGACGGGCCGTCGGTGGCGATGACGTCCAGAGCGGCGCCGAGCACCGCCTGCCGCAGGTCGCCGTGGTGATAGGTGCGCCGAGTGGTCATGGGCAGCACCCTACGCCGTATCTAGGCATTGACAAGTTCGCGCGGGCGGGCGCAATCTAGTCGGCGTCAAGATGATGACGGTCGAGGAGGAGCTGGACATGAGCGTGGACACTCTCGATGCCGTGGAGCCCGGTCGCGTGCGGCAGATGTGGCACCTGATCGAACCCCTGCACGCGCTCGTCTACTACGCCCCCGAGGCCTTCGACGAGGCTCGCGCCCTCGGGTACGACGTCTCGGAGCGCTGGCCCGCGTACTTCGCCTGGCGCGCCGCGCCCCTCGGCCCGGCCGGGGCCGAACGGGTCGGCTCGGCCTTCTGCAGCTTCAGCCCGGAGATGGTGGCCCGGTACGTGCCCGGGATCTGGCGGACGGCCGCCCCCGCCGACGTCCTCGCCGCCCGGCTCCGCGCCGTCGACCGGACCTATCGCTCTGTGTTCGGCGAGGGGAGCTACGGGGGGAGTGGCGGGAGCGGCGCGGGCGAGCGGGCCGACGGGGGCTCGGGCGGCGGTGTTGCCGGTTCGGGTCCTGCCGGGGTGGCGGGGGGCGTCGGGGGGCCCGTGATCGCCGAGGCGGCCGCGCTCGCGCGCCGCGCGGCCGAGGCCGCCGTGACGGCCGGGCGCCCGCTCGCCGCCGCCAACGCCGAGCTGCCCTGGCCCGATGCCCCGCACCTGGTCCTCTGGCAGGCCGCGACGATCCTGCGCGAGCACCGCGGCGAGGGTCATCTGGCCGCGCTCCTCGCCGCCGGGCTCGACCCGGTCGAGTCCCTGGTCTCCTTCGCGGCCGTAGGCGCGGCCTCCGAGGCGACCTTCGCCAGTCGTGGCTGGAGCGAGCCCGACTGGGCCGCCGCCAGCGCCCGCCTGACCGCCCGTGGCCTGCTCGCCGCCGACGGTGGCGGCGAGGTCACTGACGCCGGCCGCGCCCTGCGCGCGGAGGTGGAACTCCGTACCGACGAACTGGCCGCGGCACCCTGGGCGGCCCTCGGTCCTGAGTCCACGGCCCGCCTCGCCGAACTCCTCGGCGAACCCTGGCTCGCCGCCCTCGGCTCCGGGCTGCTCCCGGCCGAGAACACCCTGGGGATCGGCAAGATCTGACGTACTGCTCCCCCCGGATCTCCCCGGACGCGCCGCGGCCGCGGGGTGCGCGTCACGCGCGCACCCTGCGGCCGGAAGTGTGAGGCGGGGCCGTCAGCTCGGGGGCGGGCTCGGGGGCTGGTCCTGCCCGCGCTGCTTGTCGATGTACTCCTGAGCCTTCTGCTGGGCCTGGTCGACCTTGGCGGCGTGCTTGCCGCCGGTCCGCTGGTCGACCGTGTCCCCGGCACGTTCCACGCCCTGCTGGGCCTTGTCCGGGTGCTGGCCCATCATGCCTTTGAGCTTGTCCATGATCCCCATGGGTGCAACTCCTTCGTAAGGGGACGAACGGCTCATTCGACGCTACGCGCCACCTCCCGATTCCGCGCGTCGAGCGGCGCAATGGTCTGGACCACGAAGGGTCTGGCTAGGATCCCCGCGTGCTCAGTCATCCGAAGGCCCTCCCCCTCGCCGCACTTGCCGCCGCCGTCCTCATAGCCTCCGTAACCTCCGGCTGTACGGCGACCCCTGACGCCGAAAACGGCTCCGCGCCGGGGTCAGGGCCGACTGCGACGGACGGACGGGCGGGCAGTCCGCTGAAGAATCCAGACGGTACGAAGCCGGGACTTGCGCCCGTGACGACGGACGCGGACAAGGCTGTGGCGCGAAAGCTCATCGAGGGACTGTCCACGAAGGGGCGGGGGCCCAGGACGGGCTACGCCCGGGACGAGTTCGGCCACGCCTGGATGGACACGGCTGATGGTGTGCCGCTGGCGAGGAACGGTTGCGACACTCGAAATGATCTTATTCGTCGTGATGGTCAGAACCTGCGTTTCCGAGCCGGTTCCGACTGCGTGGTCGTCGCCATGACGCTGCACGATCCGTACACCGGGACGACCATCGAGTGGCGCAGGCAGCAGGCCTCCGAGGTGCAGATAGATCATGTGGTGCCGCTGTCCTACAGCTGGCAGATGGGTTCGTCGCGCTGGCCGGAGAGCAAGCGCCGGCAGTTCGCGAACGACGTGCTCAACCTGATCCCTGTCGAGGGGCGAGCCAACTCGGCCAAGGGCGACTCCGGCCCTGCGTCCTGGCTGCCGCCGAACAAGCCGATCCGGTGTGCGTACGCGGTCCGTTTCGCCCAGGTCGCCGTCAAGTACGAGATGCCGGTGACGGCCGCGGACAAGCAGATGATGTCGCGGCAGTGCGGCGGCTGAGAGGGCAGCTGACCTGGGGCGGCGGGTACGGCGACCGTCGTGGCACGCCACTGTTCAGCTGCCGACGAGGGCGTCGTGGATGGCCCACCCCATGTCGCCGGCGCACCAGCTGATGTTGCCGAGGGCGGCGACGTCCAGGCCCTCTGCGGGTGCTGGTGGAGGCGGGCACTGACCACGTCCTCCTCGCCCGTGCGGCCCCAGCGGACGATGGTTCCCTCGTCGTCGAGGATGTGGGTGAGGCCGAAGCCGTACATCCACCGGTAGCCGCGGACCTTCTCCTCACGCTCGTCGACCTGCGGGGCCGGCGCCAGGCGCGTGGTCTGCTCGTTCAGCAGCCGCCCTTGGCGCAGTGCGTGGACGAAGGCCGTCAGATCGGCGGCGGTGCAGGTGGCCCCTCCGTCGGCGGCGGCCCCGGGGGTGGTCGCGTGGTGATTGGTCCGGTACGGCGTGGGGCTGCCGGCGGTGGTGAGGTATCCCCGCGGCGATGTCCGGTTCCCTCGTCACGAACGCCCCGTCGACGTCAGCACTCGTCAGCGGCGGCGAAGGACCACCGTCGCGTTGTTGCCGCCGAAGCCGAAGCTGTTGACGGCGGCGAACGTGGCGCCGGGGATGACCAGGGGCGTCTTCGGCAGCCTGAGGCGCCGCGCCTCCTCGGGGGTGCGCAGGCCGGCCGTGGGCGGCCCGACCCCGGTCCGCAGGGCCATGGCCGCCGCGGAGACGCCCGGAGCGCCGGAGATGTGCAGCATGTGGCCGATCGCGCCCTTGTGAGAGCTGACGGGAACACCGTCCCAGGCACGTTCCCCGACCACGGCCTCCAGAGCGTGGAGTTCGGCGGTGTCGCCCTGGGCGGTGCCGGTGGCGTGCGCGTGGACGTAGTCGAGCCGATCGGCGCGGGCGGCGTCCAGCGCCTCGCGCAGGCATTCCGCGATGGATGTCTCGTCCGAGGCGACGGACTTGCCCGCCGCGACGCGGCATCCGGTGCCCGCGACGATGATGTCGGGCTCCAGGCCGCGGGCACGGGCGCGGTCGGCGGTCTCCAGGACGAGAGCCCCGCCGCCCTCGCCGAGGGAGATGCCTCCGCGGCCCGTGTCGAACGGCCGGCAGGCGGCGCGGTCGACGGCTCGTACCACGTCCATGCTGGCGTACTCGTAGTGGTTGAGGGCGGTGGCTCCGGCGATGACCACGGCCGGGGCGCTCCCCGCCCGCAGCGCCTCGTGGGCGAAGGCGATGGCGAACAGCGTCGAGGCGCAGGCGTGCGTCAGGTGCAGGCTGTCTCCGCCCGCGAGGATCCCGTCGGCGCCGGGGCCGAGGAACTCCCGATTCTCCGCGCCGAGCGGGGAGCCGTCGGCCGGTGGCGGGGCCTGGCCCACGAGAATCACCAGTGCGCCGTCCGGGACCCTCGGCAGCCGGGCCGCGAGCAGGGCGTCCTCGGCGGCTGCCGAGGCGAAGACCTGCTTGCGGGGGGCGTCCCCGAGCTCGAACTCCGTCACCTCGCCCACCGGTTCGCCCCGGTAGACGGGGGAGGTGAAGCGGCGGGCGGGCGCCAGGGCGGTTCGGCCACCGGTGAGCGCGCGCCAGTAGGTGCCGACGCCGCGGCCGAAGGGGGTCAGCAGACCCATTCCGCTGATGACGACGTCAGACACGGATGGAACGCCCTTCCTGGAGCAGAGTGGTGAGCAGGCCTGGCAGGGTCGTCGGTGGTGTCGCGCGCCCTGTCGGCGGTGATAGGGCAGCGGGTCCCTCGGCGCCCCACACGGCCGCGACGGCGAGCAGACCGGGGGCGTACGGGTCCTCACCGGGGACGAGGACGAACTCGCAGACCACGGTGGCGGGCCGACTGCCGAGGGTCGCAAGGCGCAGCGCGGTGTGGGCCGGTGTCCCCGCGAGGAGGTAGCAGCGTCCGGGGCGGCCGGACTCCGTCAGATAAGGGCGCACCAGCTCGGAGGTCTCCGCCGCCACGGAGTCCGAGGGGCGCAGCCGGCGCCCGGGGTCGGTGCAGCGCGCCGCGAGGCGCCGGGCGGCCATCATGCTGTAGTCGTCGCACAGGGCGTACAGCGGGGCGGTGGCGCGCAGCGGCTGCGGCAGGGCGGAGAACGCGGTGTCGAGGGCGGCGCTCACGGCGGCCACAGGCTTGGTGTGCACGGACGGTTCGCCGAGGACGGCCAGCGGGCCGGCCTGGGCCGCGACGGCGGCTGACGCGGCCTGGTTTGTGGCGGCGAGGGCGAGGCGGGGGAGGAGGTGGGAGGGCTTTCCCTCTGCGCCGGCGCTGCGTCCCACCATGTTCCTCACCCCGTCCAAGTCATGATCCTCTTGGGGTATCTTGACCTGACAGTCATGCAAAGTCAATAAAGCATCAACTGCATGACAAGTGTGGCAGGCTCTGTCAGGAGCTGGCCTTGTCGCTCCGGCTGCTCACCGTCCGGTACACGCCGTAGAGGATCTCTATGCCACCGATGACCATCAGAACGACACCCACCTTCGTGAGTGTGAAGACAGGGATGTCCACGTCCTCGGTGAACAGGCGGAGGGCGAGCCCGATGCCGAACATCACGGCGCCTTCGGCGAAGTTCTTTGTGGGGGATGCCACGGCGGTCGGTCTCCTTGAGTCTCGGGACAGGTCGGATAACCCGGTTCGGGAAGTACTTGTCAGGCTAGGTCAGGGCGGGACGGCCGGCCTCCGCCCACAGGATGAGTTGGTACCACATAGATCGATGGACCCGGGAGCACGGCGCCTCCTCCTTGGCGAGCAGGAGATGTTCGCAAGTGCGCAGCATGTGGCGGGAATTCGACGCCCGCTCGGGAACCGGACGGAAAGGGGGGAGCGGTGACGCGCTCCGCACTGGTCATCGGAGGAAACCGCGGTATCGGACTGGCGGTCGCCCGGCGACTCGCCTCCGGTGGATACCGTGTCGCCGTCACCTACCGCCAGGCGCCACCGCCTGACGGTGTCTTCGGCGTGGCATGTGATGTCACAGAGCTTGACAGTGTGCATGAGGCATTCGACCGGGTGGAGGAGGAGCTCGGACCGGTGGAGGTGCTGGTGGTCAACGCCGGAATCACCCGGGACCGGCTGCTGTTCTCCATGTCCGAGGAGGATTTCACCGCACCGGTCCACACCAACCTCACCGGCGCCTACCGAGTCACCAAGCGCGCCGTGCGCGGCATGCTGCGGGCCCGGTGGGGCCGCATCGTTCTGCTGTCCTCCCAGGTCGCCTTCTCGGGGGAAGCCGGGCAGGCCAACTACGCTGCGTCCAAGGCCGCCCTCATCGGGTTCGCCCGCTCACTCGCCCGGGAGCTGGGCGGCCGTGGCATCACCGTGAACGTCGTCGCGCCCGGATTGACCGATACCGACATGGCCGCCGTGCTTCCCGAGGCCCGCCGCGAGGCGATCCTGGCGGGTGTCCCGGTGGGTCGAATGGTTCGGCCGGAGGAGGTCGCCGCAGCGGTCGCCTTCCTCGCCGGTCCGGAGGCGGGTGCCGTCACCGGCGCCGTCATCCCGGTGGACGGCGGTGCGGGCATGGGTCACTGACGGTCCGTCACTCTGCCGTCCGCGACCCCACGGCGCGAACAGCACCAGGAAGCACGCACGGGAAAGACGAACAACGGGGGAGACGTGAACACCGCCGGAGCTCCGGCCCACGACGGGCCCGCACACCGTCCGCTCCACTACCCTGCGGCATCAGGCGCATCAGGCGCATCAGGCGCACCAGGCGCAACCACGGACGCCGCAGCCGCACCGCATCCGCCGGATCTGCGTCGTCGGGTGCGGCCCGCGCGGCGCCTCGGTCGTCGAGCGGATACTCGCCAATGCTCCGGACGTCCTGGCCGGGAGCCGCCTCGACCTGCACGTGGTCGACCCGTTTCCGCCGGGCGCCGGACGCACCTGGCGGACCGACCAGCCAAGCCTGCTGTGGATGAACTCCGCGGCCGACCACGTCACCGTGTTCCCGGACGCCTCCGTCACGTGCGCGGGCCCGGCCCGGCCCGGCCCCACCACCGGGGAGTGGCTCGACGGACCGCTCAACGACGGTGCCTACGCCTCCCGCGCCGACCAGGGTCGCTACTTGCGCTGGTTCTTCGACCGGGTGACCGACGAACGTCCCCACGGCGTACGGCTGTTCGTCCACCGGGCCCGTGCCGTGGACGTCGTCCGCACCGGCCCGGACGTGCCCGGTGGCGGGCAACGGGTGGTCCTCGACGGCGAGCTGCCACCCGTCGACGCCGATCATGTCGTCCTCGCCTCCGGCCACCTGGGGACGCTGCCCGCACCCGGGCCCGCCGGCGTCACCCGTATCGGCCCCGGCCCTGCCGACCCGGAGCGGCTGGACGTGATCCCGCCCGGCGCGCGCGTCATCACCCGGGGCCTGGGGCTCGTCTTCATCGACTGCGTGATGCTGCTGACCGAGGGCCGCGGCGGCCGGTTCGTCCGGGAGGGCGGCCGGCTGCGGTACCTGGCGTCCGGTCGGGAACCGCACCTGATCGTCGGCTCCCGGCGCGGCGTGCCCCTGCCGCCCCGGCCCACGGCGGCCTCGGCGGCGCCGGACGGCCCGCCCCGGTTCGCCACCCTCGACGCGTGCCGCGAGGCCCTCGCCCGCCCCGGCAGTTCCTTCCTCCGCGACGTGTGGCCACTCGTGGTGGCCGAGCTGACCTGGCGTCACTACCGGGAGCTCTTCGCGACCTGTCCCGGACGCGTACGGATGGACTGGGAGGAGTTCGACACGGGGTTCCGCTCCTTTCCGGTGGGGGACGAGCGGCAGGAGAAGCTGATCCGGTCCGCCGTGCCCGACCCGGCCGACCGGCTGGACCTCGACCGCCTCGAATCGCCCCTCGACGGCCTGCGGTTCGACGGCCCCGAGGCCCTCCAGCGGCATGTCCACGCCCACGTGGCGGAGGCGCTGCGCCGTCGTCGGGACCCGCTCGGCACCGGGGAGTCCGCAGTGGTGAGCGCCCTGACGGCGACGGGAGCGGTCGTCGAGGAGCTGTGGCGGGGCGGCGAGATGACGCCGAGGGACGTGGCGGAGGCGCTGGAACGGTTCTCCTTCGGGGCGTTCCTCAGCTCCGGCCCGCCGGTGCTGCGCACGGAACAGCTCCTGGCCCTGGCCGAGGCGGGGCTCGTCACCTTCGTCGGTCCTGGCATGGCCGTGGAGACGGGACTCGCGGACGACGGACGGAACGTCGTCCGTGCGCACAGCCCGGCGGTGCCGGTGGTGCACGAGGCGTCGGTGCTGCTGGACGCCCGCCTTGACCGGGCGGAGCCGGAGCGCGCGGACGACCCGCTGATCAGGGTCCTGGTGGCCCGTGGAGAGCTGGCCGAGGAACGAATCGGGGAGACCAGGACCGGCATGTTCCGGCTGTCCGGGCCCGCCCTGCACCCGGTCGGGGCGGACGGCCGCATCCACCGGGACCGGACCGTGGTGGTGCCCGCGCAGTTCCCGCGGCCCGGCACGGACTCCGCGTTCTTCCGCCAGAACGACGCCGTCGCCCGGCATGCCCTTGGGGCCCGCTGACCGCCGACCGAAGGTCCGTCCGGCCGAGCCAAACCCTTTGCTACCGCCGAGTTCGGCAGAGGTTAGCCTGGGATCGACCACGAAAATCCGGCCCCAATCCATCGGATACGAGGGTCGGAAGCCGTCGCTCTGCACGGGGCGAGAGGCGGCCGACACGCGATCGTTCGCGCATGACCTGCGAGCTGAGCGCACCGTTTCGGAGAACAGAAGAAAGCGGCCCTTGACCAGGGCTGCGAAGGGGGAATAGTTGCAGACCGTAGTAGGTGGGCTGGAGCCCTGGGAGCCGGGAACGGTCTGGTCCATGGAGGACGGTGAGCTGTACGTGTTCTCCTTCGAGACCGAGGAGAGCGGGCAGCGGACCTTGCCGGGTGGGAGACCGCTCTGCGACGAGACCGAGGGCCGGCTGCGGTCCCTGCTGGCCGAGGTGCTCGGCTGCCGTGAAACGAGGTTCCGCTCAGCCGTGACGGGTACGGGCGGCTGCGCATCGACGGGCTGCCGATCGGGCTGTGCGTCTGTCGCGACGACGGCCGTCTCGTCGTCGCGCTCGCCCGCGGCATGAAGGTGGCGCTCAGCGCGCACCCTGTGCCGGAGGGGTTCAAGGGAACGGCGTTCCTGCCGTTCACAGAGACCGAACGGCGCGTGGTGGGTCTCTCGCCGGAACACCAGCGGCCCCGGTGCCTGGCCCGGATATGGGCACGGAAGGAGGCGGCCCTCCGGTTGGCGGGCCCCGGCGCGCTGTCCCTGGCGGACCAGGTGAACGCGCTGCCGGGGGGCCGGGGCGGTGAGGTGCTCGTCCCCGAGCCGCTGCCCGGCGGCGGACACCGCCTTCGTGGCGCCTACGTCGTCGACCTGCCGGACTCCGGCGGAGAGTGGGTGGCCTCGGCCGCGACGTCCGCGCCGGTGCGCACCGTCAGCATGTGGCGGAGGGAAACCCCGGTGGCGGAGTGCGTCATGGGGTGACGATCGCAGAGTGGTCGGGCGTGGTGGGGGCACCGTCCGGGACGCTGAGCTCCCGCCACACGGCCGACGCGGATCGGTAGGCCCCGGCCGCCTCGTAGAGCGCGGCGGCGGTCTGGTACTCGGCCTCCGCGTCGGCGGAGCGGCCGGCCGCCCGGTGGGTGCGGGCCACGGCCACGGCGCAGCACGCGCGGTCGATGGGCGGCAGTTCCTCCCGCCCCCGTCCGGCCTCGCGGGCGTGCTCCAGGGCGCGTTCGACGGCGCCGCGGCGCAGAGCGACGAGCGCGCGGAGCGTCGCGACGCGAGCCGCGTCCGCGTGCGTGCCCAGAAGAGCGACCGCCTGGCCGACGCGTTCCGTCAGCTCTTCGGCGGTCTCCTCGCTGTCGGCCGCGAGGTGGAGCAGGGCGGCCGCCCACAGCATCCGTACGCGCACCCGTATGTCGGCTTCGGGGCCGGTGAGCGAGAGGGCGCGGTCCAGCAGGGCGAGAGCCTGCTCCTGCTCGCCCGCGACGTAGCGGTACTCGGCCGCCACCCACAGGGCGGTGGCGTGCAACTGGCCCAGGTGGAGGGCGCCGGCGGACTGGAGCAGCTCGTCGCAGAGGCCGGCCGCGCGCTGCCACTCGCCGCTCTCCAGCCAGCCGGAGAGCAGGCTCACCTGGGCCTGGACGCGCTCCGGGGCGCCGGTCTCGTCGGCCGGGACGGAGCGCAGGGCCTCCTCGGCGAGGCGGACGCTCTCGGAGAGCCGGCCCGAGCGGCGCAGCAGGTCGGCGGTCTCGACGGCGACCCGGGCACGCAGCAGCGGGGAGGACTCGGTGAGGGGGGCGGCCAGCAGTTGCCGGAGGGTCTCCTCGCGGGCGTCGCACTGGCCGAGGCGGCCCAGGGTGAGGGCGAGCTCCCAGTGGGCCTCCCACAGGATCTCGTCCATGCCGGAGTCCGTGGCCTGCCGGATGACGTCGAGGAGTTCGTCGCGCGCGAATCCGAGGTCCCCGGCAATCTGGTGCGACCGGGCGGCGATCAGCCGGCCCACCAGTTCCACGCGGTGCGTGCGCCGCAGCTCCCGGGGGGCGGGGGAGGAGAGCTCGTCGGGCGTGATGCCCAGGCGCTCCGCGATGGCCCGTACCACCTTGGGGCTGGGAGTGCGGTTGCCGCTCTCGACGAGGGAGATGTAGCTGGGGGACATCCCCTTCCCCGCGATGTCCGACTGGGACAGCCCGCGCGCGCTGCGGATCTCCCGCACTCGTCTCCCGAACTCCGGTTGCTCGACCATCAAGACCGCTCGCTGAAGTGAAGTGTGCCGGACAACCCAACACTGACCATGACGTCGTAGTGTACCCGCCGATCACAGAGTGTCATGGCCACGCTTGTCACATTCATGACCCGCCCTGCCTCCCGTCCGAAGGTCCCGGCGGCATCATGTAACGCCTCCTAGTCATACTACAGTCATGCATGGGTCAATTAGTGTGATGGAGAAGGGGGGCGGGCGGGGGCGGAACTGGGGGATGCGGGCGCTCCTCGCGGCCGTGGGTGTCGGCGCGCTGGGGGAGGCCATGATGCTGGTGGCCGTCCCCTGGTTCGTCCTGCGGACCACCGGGAGCGTCGCCCGGACGGGGCTGATCGTCGCGGTGGTCGCCGTCGGCACGGTCACCGTCGGGCTCGTGGCGGGCCCCCTCGTCGACCGCTGGGGTTTCAAGGCCATGGCCGTCGCCTCGTATCTGGTGGGTGGCGCCGCGGCGGCCTGCATCCCCCTGCTGCACTCCCTCGGCATGCTCGGATTCCCCACCCTCGCCGCCCTGGTGCTCGCCGCGAGCCTGCTCGACGTACCCGGCGCGGCGGCCGTCACCGGCCTGGTGTCCGGCCTCGCCGACACCGCGGGGACCCCACTGGAGCGGGCGAACGCTCTGCTGGGAGGTGTGTATCAGGCCGCCCACCTGTGCGGTGCGCCGCTCGGCGGCGCTGCGGCGGCCTTCCTGGGTACGGAGAGTGTCCTGCTCTTCCTGGCGGGCCGGCTCGGCGAGCAACTCGTCCAGGGCCTCTACGACGGCCTCGCGGACGGCACGGTGGCGCCCTGACCGGTGGCGCCCTGAGGAAACCGGTCCGGCAACGGTTCGGTACAACCCCGGGGACCATGTCGGTGTCGGTGTATACGCTCGACTCCGCAACCGATCGAGTGCCACCTCAGTGCCAGGAGCAGGAATGTACGGCCACGGCTATGCGCCACCGCCACCACAGCGCGCCATTCCGACCGGGGTGATCGTGCTCCGCGTGTTCTTCGCGATGCTTCCGCTCTTCAGCATCGGGTTCCTGACCTGGGGGACCATGATCCGGCTCGCGGCCGTGACCCGGCGCGCGCGTGACTGGGTGCTGTGCGGCGTCTCGGCCGCCGTCATGATCATCGGCATGATCCTGCTGCCGGCGAACGTGGAGACGACGCAGGCCGACATGGCGATGGGTCTGATCCTCCTCAACGCGCTGGCGTTCACCGTCTACTTCCTGGTCGCCGACATCAAGCACGACAAGGTCCGCCTCGGTCTCGTCGCGCCCGCGCAGTCCGCTTCGTACAGCCCGTACGGGGCGACGGTGCCGCGCCACCAGGCCGGTTACGTCCCCCCGGCCCAGCCGCAGCCGGCGCCCCAGCACCAGCCCCCGATCGCACAGCAGCCCCAGCCCCAGCCGGCCCCCCAGCCCCAGCCTGCCGCCCCGCAGCCAGTGATCCCGCCGCAGCCGACGGCCCAGCCCGCACCCCCCAACCCGCGGATCGACCAGGTCCGCGCCGAGCTGGACGAGCTCAGCAACCTGCTCCGTAAGGACGAGGGGAAGTGAACGGACGCGTCATCGGCGGCCGGTACGAACTCTCCACGGTCATCGGCCAGGGCGGCATGGGCCAGGTCTGGACGGCGTACGACGGACGGCTCGACCGCCGCGTCGCCGTCAAGCTGCTCCGCCCCGCCATCATGACCGGCCCCGCGACCGCGGCCGAGGAACTGCGGCGCCGCTTCGTGCGCGAGTGCCGGGTCACGGCTCAGGTCGACCACCCCGGCCTGGTCACCGTCCACGACGCCGGCAGCGACGGCGACGACCTGTACCTCGTGATGCAGTACGTCGACGGCGCGGACCTCGCCGACCATCTCGCCGAGCACGACCCGTACCCCTGGGAGTGGGCGGTCTCCGTCGCCGCCCAGCTGTGCGCGGTGCTCGCCGCCGTGCACGCGGTGCCGATCGTCCACCGCGACCTGAAGCCGCGGAACGTGATGGTCCGCTCGGACGGCACCGTCACCGTGCTCGACCTCGGCGTCGCCTCCGTCCTGGACACCGACACCACCCGCCTCACGCACACCGGTTCGCCGATCGGCAGCCCGGCGTACATGGCGCCCGAGCAGGCCATGGGCGGCGCCGTCGGCCCGTTCACCGACCTGTACGCGCTCGGCGTCCTGCTCCACGAACTCCTCAGCGGCAACGTCCCGTTCGCCGGATCCACCGCGCTCGGGGTCCTGCACCGCCACCTGTACGAGCCGCCGCTGCCGGTCCGCCAGCTGCGCCCCGAGGTGCCGGAGGTCCTGGAGGCGCTCGTGCTGCGGCTGCTCTCCAAGGACCCGCAGCACCGCCCCTCCGGGGCGCACGAGGTGTACGAGGCCCTGCGCCCGCTGCTCCCCGCGCGCGGGACCCCGGCCGGGCCGCTCGACCCGACCCGCCCCTTCCTGCGCCCGCACGCCCCCTGGCCCGACCGTGCCTCCGCCCCCGCGCCGCAGGCACCGCCCACCCCCGCCAAGCCCGACGTGGCGGCGGCGGTCGACGAGGTGAAGCGGCTCCTCGGCGAGGGCTCCATCACGCAGGCCGTCGACGTGCTCGGCTCGATCCTCCCGTCGGCGGTGGCCGAACACGGCGAGCACTCGCCGGTCGTCCGCATCCTGCGCAAGCAGTACGCGACGACCCTGATGGACGACGGCCAGTACCGCCGCGCCCTGCCCGAGCTGCGCCGCCTCGCCGAGGACCGCGCGGCGGAGGCGGGCCCGGCCGACCCGCAGACCCTTCAGTTCCGCTACGAGGCGGCGCTCTGCCTGGAGCAGCTGGGGGAGACGGCGGCGGCGCTGACGGAGTACCGGGCCCTGCTCCCGTTCCTCGAACACGGCACCGACCAGACCCGGTTCTTCGACGTCCGCCGCCGGATCGGCAACCTGCTCCTGTCGATGGGCGACCACACGGCGGCCCACCAGCAGCTCCAGGCGCTGCTGTACGACACGGAGCGCGCGTACGGCCCGTACCACGCGCTCCCGACGGACCTGCGGCGCGCACTGGCCCGGCAGCAGCAGATGGGCCGCTTCGCCTGACGGAGCGCCAGGATCACGACTCCACAACTGGTTGGGGAACTGGATCTTCCGCGTCCGATTTGCCCGTTCGGCACGATGTATGGTTCGCGTCTGATCATGCACACGTCCCCAAGGAATCCTTCATGACGACGCAGCCGCCCGCCTCCCCCGAGCAGCCCCTCGCGCCCGAGCCCGCGCCCGTTCCCGCCGAGCCGGCGAAGAAGAAGCGCAGCATAGGCAAGACGATCCTCAGCATCGTCGTGGCCATCGCGGCGCTCCTCTTCTGGAAGCTCGGCCTCCCCTACCTCACCGGCGAGGCGCCCGTGTCCGCCAAGGTCGGCGAGTGCGTGACGGTGACCGGCCCGGAGAACGACCCCGAGGTCACCGGCAAGCCCTGCGGCGAGAAGGTCCCCGACCTCTACAAGGTCGTCAAGGTCATCGACGACACCTTCGACGTCGAGAAGTGCGGCGACGTGAGCGAGGTCGCGCTCGCGCAGCAGCTGGAGTCGTACAAGTTCGTCCTCTGCCTGAACCCCGTCAAGTAACGGACGCGGTACGCGCACGACGCACACGGAGGGGCCGGACCCGGATGGGGTCCGGCCCCTCCGTGCGTGTCAGCCGTTGCGTGTCAGCCGTTGGTCGTCGCGAGCTTGGCGGCGAACCCGAGGAACAGCGCCCCGGCGCCGCTCGTCAGTCCGGCGGACAGCCGCCTGCGGCGGCGGAACTGCGCGGAGAGGTAAGTGCCGGCCAGGATGAGTACGGTCACGTAGGTCACGCTGATCACCTGGTAGATCGCGGCGAGCAGGGTGAAGGACAGCGCCGGATGCGCATAGGCCGGGTCCACGAACTGCACGAAGAAGGAGATGAAGAACAGGATCGCCTTCGGATTGAGCAGTGTGATCACGAGCGAGCGCCGGAAGGGCCGCTCGTCCGCGCCCTCGCCCGTCTCCGCTTCTTCTGCTTGTGTCGACCGGTCCCGGCGCCACATCCTCCAGGCCGCGCGGATCATCCCGAGCGCGATCCAGGCGAGGTAACCGGCCCCTGCGTACTTGATGACCGAGAAGACCATCGCGTTGGTACGCAGCAGCGAGGCGAGCCCGGCCGCCGTACCGACCATCAGCAGGGCTTCTCCGACGAAGACACCGGTGGCGGCGCGGTATCCGGTCCGTACGCCCCGGCGTGCGGCGACGGACAGCGTGTACAGCGAACTGGGGCCCGGGAGAAGAATGATGAGGAGGGTCCCCAGGGCGTAGGTGGAGAGGTTGGTGACTCCCAGCATCGACATCTCCCTTCGGCTATCCGACGTTGTTGCCGGTACGCACGTTGTGCGCGGTGACGAGTTCGTCCACGTCCGCGATCCTACGCAGCGCGTGCTCCTCGGTGATGTGCGTGAAGTTCTCGGCCCAGGCGGCGGCGAGCTCCTCGATGTCGAGGAGGTCCTCCTCGCCGAAGCGGTCGTACAGCTCGGCGCGCCGCTCGGGGGTGATGGTGATGTCCAGGCCCGACAGGTACGCGTCGATGTCGGCGCTGTTCGTCAACTACCCGGCCCTGAAGGGCCAGGCTTGGAGGTAGAGCCCAACTGGCTGCTGGGTGGTCTCCTCCGTCCAGCA
>NZ_JAUPWM010000541.1:0-266 GCF_032436795.1 Streptomyces sp. P9(2023) | reverse complement strand
CTCGCTCGTGATCTTGCGGATGTGCTTGGTCGCCTCGGACACATCGCCCGTGCCGGCTTCGCCCTTGGAGCGGATCATGGCCGCGCCCTCGTTGATGCGACGCAATGCCTCGCCGAGGTTGGTGGCGCCGCAGACGAAGGGCACCGTGAACTTCCACTTGTCGATGTGGTTGACGTAGTCGGCGGGCGAGAGCACCTCGGACTCGTCGATGTAGTCGACGCCGAGCTGCTGCAGCACCTGCGCATCGGGCACTTCGTCGAAGCGCA
>NZ_JAUPWM010000540.1:0-266 GCF_032436795.1 Streptomyces sp. P9(2023) | reverse complement strand
AGCCATCGCCTTTAATACTAAAGAGCGCATGTTACTTATTGTTCCCAATAATGGTGCGATCAGCAACTTTGACCCAACGGCTATGGTAGAAATACCTTGTATTGTCGACAGTACTGGGGCAAAACCGCTGCAAATTGGCGCTATTCCCGAGTTCCAGAAAGGTATGATGAATCAACAAGTTTCAGTAGAAAAACTGGCCGTACAAGCTCATGTTGAAGGCTCTTACCAAAAACTATGGCAAGCACTAACACTGTCAGCCACCATTC
>NZ_JAUPWM010000539.1:0-266 GCF_032436795.1 Streptomyces sp. P9(2023) | reverse complement strand
CAGCGAAGGGCTTTTCACACAGCACCGGGATCCCGCGCTCCCTAAACAGCTCGAGATAATCGCGACGTGCTTCCACCGGAATTGCTAGGAGAGCCACGTCGCACTCGGGAAGAGACTCGATCGTCAGTGGAAGGATACGAACCATCGTTCTGGGAGAGCTGCGTATGACCGTCAGGTCTTTCCTATCCAGGCGCGAGGCTTCATGAGGAACGTTTCCGTCGGCATCGTGGGAGCGGGAGAGATCACTCGCAAACTACACTTGCCTG
>NZ_JAUPWM010000538.1:0-266 GCF_032436795.1 Streptomyces sp. P9(2023) | reverse complement strand
CTTGCTCGCCAGTCGCCTGCTCAGGTCAAGAAGTTGCGCCAGATCGCATCGCTGCATCGCGAATACCTGCACGTTCTCTGCAACCGTGAAAACGGCCCCGGCGACCTGTATGATCTGAAAGGCCGTCTCGCCATCGGTGAACCGAATTCAGGCGGCTGGCTGATCTGGCAGAACTTGACGAAGGTCGATCCACGTCTTGCTGAAATCCCGGTAACGAACGAATCTGGTGTTATGGCGCTTTCGGCTGTCTCTGCTGGCACCGATGC
>NZ_JAUPWM010000537.1:0-266 GCF_032436795.1 Streptomyces sp. P9(2023) | reverse complement strand
ACATCGCGAGCACGCCCTCGAAGTGTCCCGCGACGTACCACGACCAAGCGACGATCCCGATGAAGCTCGTCGGCTTCGGCGAAGCGGTGAACGTGTCGCTCGGCCTTCCGATCGTGCGCACGAGCGTCGATCACGGCACCGCTTACGACCGCGCGGGGAAGGGGACCGCCGACGCGCGCGGGATGCGCGAGGCGATGGCGCTCGCGTCGCGCATGGTCATCGGCTTCGCAGGATCAAGAACGCGAGATACGCGAGCGTCGCAAGGC
>NZ_JAUPWM010000536.1:0-266 GCF_032436795.1 Streptomyces sp. P9(2023) | reverse complement strand
AAAGACTGGGCCACCCGCCGCGAGTTCAGGAACTTACAGCCATTGCCGGCTATCTTCATGATATCGGCAATGCCATCAACCGGAATTTACATGCGGAAGCGGGTGCGGCACTGATCTTTAGCATCCTCAAGGATATGGGCATGGACCCGGATGAATTGGCTATGGTGGTGTCAGCTATAGGCAATCATGATGAAAAGAACGGTCAGCCGGTAAATGTGGTTTCGGCTGCCCTGATTTTAGCGGATAAGGCGGATGTCCACCGCTCC
>NZ_JAUPWM010000535.1:0-266 GCF_032436795.1 Streptomyces sp. P9(2023) | reverse complement strand
CCCCTGGCCACGCTCATAATACCGGCGACCCTCAGCCGTCAATGAAAGGCTCCGGGTGGAGCGCTCCAAGAGGCGAACGCCCAGTCGCGCTTCAAGGCGGCCGATCAGTTTCGAAACTGACGACGGTGCGATATGCAACTGCCGCGCGGCCTCGGAGAAATTGCCGGTGTCGACGACACGCAGAAACACATCCATCTCACCAACACGATTGTCCATCCGCCGCACCATTTGTGAAACAAGTTCATAAAAGATATGCTTTATAGCGA
>NZ_JAUPWM010000534.1:0-266 GCF_032436795.1 Streptomyces sp. P9(2023) | reverse complement strand
GGCGACATGCACCGCACCGGGAAGCACGGGCAAATCACCGGCCCGGCCCGCCGCCGCTGCCTCACCGAGGCAGAGATGCTCGACCGGGGCATGACCAGAAACCGGTCCGGGCAGTGGACGACCGGCCTGGTGGATACTCGCTGGAATGCCGCTCATTGCTCTCACGTGGCGACACAGGACGGCCTCAAACCCCTAGACCCATACTCGGATACCCCCAACATCCTGAAAGGCCCGCAAAAATCATGAGCACCACCTACCGCACCCGA
>NZ_JAUPWM010000533.1:0-267 GCF_032436795.1 Streptomyces sp. P9(2023) | reverse complement strand
GCGGCTTAGACTTATCGGTATTAGTTGCACTGATCGCTCTGAAGTTTTTAGAAATTTTATTAGGTGGTTGGTTTCGTGGTCTGTAAAGATCCACAATTTAACGAAGTGGAGTAACCAAGTATGCAAAAACATATCGAAAAAACCGCTACAACAATAGCCTGTATAGGATTGCTGCTCTGTGGCTTGTTCCTGTCTGCAATGGCTAACGCGGAACAAAAGCAACAACTCGGTGACTGGGATGTGCACTACATTGCTTTTAACTCAACC
>NZ_JAUPWM010000532.1:0-267 GCF_032436795.1 Streptomyces sp. P9(2023) | reverse complement strand
ATGGAGCTTTTGGATTTGCGCTTTCGCGCTGCAGAACGTGCGCGAGTCAACCTTAGAGGCGTGCTTTCCAGCCGAACACGCGACAGTACGCTGCTGTTTTTCGATGTTGCGTGTTATTGTGTGTCTCTGACAGACTGAGCACGGCTTTTGTCGGGCGTGCGGTCACGATAAGTGCAAGCTTCAAGCACGCAAAACGGAAGTTTCAGTGACACCCCGGCCTCTCAAATTGACCACGATGGAACACAAACTCGAGCTCGGTTGATCGTG
>NZ_JAUPWM010000531.1:0-267 GCF_032436795.1 Streptomyces sp. P9(2023) | reverse complement strand
AATACCGTGCAACCGGCGATGATTTCATTAAGCCGTGGAAGCCGCACGCTCTTGACCATGTGCAATGGCCGCCAAATTACAAAGGCGTTTATGCTTGGCGAATTGAAACTCTCGCTAAATTGCGTTCTGACCCGCAATTGCTCGCTTCTGCCCGTGCTTATTATTCGTCGCGTCCAAAAGAGTTCATTATGCACTGGTGCGATACCTACGACCCTAGAAAGAACGGTAGCAAATGGGTTCCGTTCGTGTTTTTCGAGAAACAGGCGG
>NZ_JAUPWM010000530.1:0-267 GCF_032436795.1 Streptomyces sp. P9(2023) | reverse complement strand
AGCCAAACAAAAAGCTGGCTCGGGGCGTTCCCTCTCTAAAACGGCTCGGCCTTAATACCTCGCTTAAAACGTTCGCTTTGTTACAAAAAAATCGTCTTCCTCTCTAGTAAAATCAAGAAATTAGTCAACACTTACTATAGGCACCTTAATTGACTCGGAGTGTCATTAAGGACTTGTTTGTCTATTTAATCATTATGGGATAGCCATCACTAAGCTCAGAGAAGTGCTCATGGCATAGCGATGGTTAAGAACGCCAAGGAGATAGCA
>NZ_JAUPWM010000529.1:0-267 GCF_032436795.1 Streptomyces sp. P9(2023) | reverse complement strand
AGAATAAAAAGAATAAAGATATTAAATGAGAAAGGATTTGAAGCTGCCAATATAAGTATCGATTTATATTCTTTTAAATACAAGCGAAAACCATCCTTTTGTATTTCCCTCAAAATAGGTACTACCAATATCCGCAATAACAATAGCGTTTGTACTCGAATCAATCAGCGCTGATTGTATGTCGAAATCTTTAGGTTCTATTTTACCGAATTTTACATTTGATTTTTCTTGTGCATTTACAAGAAAAGTGGCGAGGCATAGAACCAC
>NZ_JAUPWM010000528.1:0-267 GCF_032436795.1 Streptomyces sp. P9(2023) | reverse complement strand
ATGTCCTCGTAGGTGATGCCCGTCTCGTCCTCGCTGACGGCGAAGCCGAGCGGGGTGTTGCGCGCGATCTCCTGGGCCCCGATGTTCGAGGTCATGATCACGATCGCGTGACGGAAGTCCACGGTGCGGCCCTGCGAGGACATGAAGACGCGGATCATGGGCGAGCTGAAGAAGGTCTTCCGCCCCGAGTTCCTGAACCGCATCGACGACGTCATCGTCTTCCACAAGCTGCAGAAGGACGAGATCAAGACGATCGTCGAACTCCTG
>NZ_JAUPWM010000130.1:0-557 GCF_032436795.1 Streptomyces sp. P9(2023) | reverse complement strand
TGCCGCCAGTTGCAGCATCAGCGACGAGGTTTGCTCCAGAGTGGGCTGGCCTGCCCGAATCTTCTCGAAGATCATGGAGGCGATCTCGAGGCCAGCGAAGGCCAAGCCCACAGCGCCGGCAGCCTTACCGATCTTGCCGAGCGCGCCCACGGCTTGGGGGTGCTCGGTGCGGAGCGCGCCGAGTGCGGTGCGGAACTCGACGGCGGCCGTGGTGGCCTTCATGATGAGGCCCGCGGCGAGCGCGAACCCGCCGAACGCGGCCAGCAGCTTGAGGATCGATGCTGCCATGGTTGGATGCTCGGCGACCGCATTGATCAGCTCAGTCATCCACTGCACCACGCCGCGCAGCGGCGCCTGTGCGTCGGTGCCCATCTTGATCAGCAGTGTCTCCCACGAGCCGCCGAGCACCTGGAGATCGCCGTTGAGATTGTCCAGCAGCCCAGCGGCGACACGCGCCGCGTAGCCGGAGTCGTTGACATTGTTGACCCATTGCTGAATGCCCTCGGCACCCTGCTCGTACAGCACCGAGGCGTTGCGGATCGCGAACGATCCGAAGA
>NZ_JAUPWM010000527.1:0-267 GCF_032436795.1 Streptomyces sp. P9(2023) | reverse complement strand
CTCTCCGGTACGAGCGGAGATTTCTACGATGGGGCAACCGGTCTCCTGGGAGAGTTTTTCTAAATGAATAATGTCTCCCTTGCTTCTTACTACATCAATCATATTGAGAGCGATTATTACAGGTATGCCTAATTCTGTGAGCTGGGTAGTAAGGTATAAATTGCGTTCTAAATTGGTACCGTCAATAATATTTAAAATTGCATCCGGTCTTTCTGTAATCAGATAGCTTCTCGCCACTACTTCCTCTAGGGTGTAGGGGGAGAGGGA
>NZ_JAUPWM010000526.1:0-267 GCF_032436795.1 Streptomyces sp. P9(2023) | reverse complement strand
GTTTAGTCCCCAGTCATTCAGTAGTTCAATGAATTCATCAGAGATTCGAATGTCACGTTCTCTAATGTCATCAAGTCCCCATGTGTTATTGACTTTAGCAAGCTCAAGTAAGACACCAATTTCTGACTTACTGTAATTTTCTTTTTTCTTAGCAAAGTATCCGTTACTAGCGATAATATTTAGTTTCTTTTCGAATGGAATCTTGTTTCCAATGTGTTCAACCAATTCTTTAACTTCAGCATCAGAGCTATTTGAGAAATAACTTGA
>NZ_JAUPWM010000525.1:0-267 GCF_032436795.1 Streptomyces sp. P9(2023) | reverse complement strand
AGTTTTTTCAATAAGCGCAACGCTTCCGATTTTTCCCCATCGGCAATCTTTTCGCCAATCAAATCGGTCAAATCATCTAAATCGGTCACAGTCTTTTCCTTAAATTTTTTTGCGGGGCGTAGAGGACGGGGCGGAAATGTGTTGCATCAATAAAGCGCGCTGTTGTTCAGCAGTGAACTCGTCCATTATTTTTTCATACACTTTTTGCACATGGTGCGCATTGACCGTGTGAGAAGAGCCACCCCAGACAATCTGAATGAGCCCACC
>NZ_JAUPWM010000524.1:0-267 GCF_032436795.1 Streptomyces sp. P9(2023) | reverse complement strand
TAACATGGCAAACATTCTTCAAAAGGCAGGGGTCGGCGATAAAGCATTACCTTATCTTGAGTCGGCAGAGAAACTAGGACACGACCTCAGCGAAATATTATCCTTACGCAGCGCTATACTGGCTCTAAGCTTTAATTTTCAAGAGGCTTGGGGAGCTCTCAAAAAACTTTATTCTTTAAGGCCCAATGATCCAACCGTACATAATAATCTTGCCAACTTTTACAAAGACATGGCGAACTTTGAAAAAGGGGAATACCATTATCGTCG
>NZ_JAUPWM010000523.1:0-267 GCF_032436795.1 Streptomyces sp. P9(2023) | reverse complement strand
CCGGGCCGTGGGTACGACATTCGCATCTGGCCGGGACGTTACCCTACGCCAGCAGAGGAACCGAACTACGGGACGTATCTTGCCCCGCGCATCCGGCATATGATGGAGGTCGATCCCGACCTACGCACTGGCGGCGGTCCTGATGGCACTCGTGGTAAGCCTACCGATCCTGAACTGCTTGGCGAGGAAGCCCTGCTGTCCAAGGAAATCGACCAAGGTGCCGCGTACTTCCAGTTGCAGCACATGCTCGACACCCGGCTATCTGAC